>JAVEUB010000203.1:0-5602 GCA_034005785.1 Cloacimonas sp. (SeqCode)
TGAAAAAGTAGAATTGGGGGTGCGGGTAGGCATAAATACAGGCCTGGTGTCTGTTGGCAAGGTTGGTGAAGATCGTGAAGGCGATTTCACAGTGTATGGACCAGCGGTAAATTTAGCCTCACGCATGGAATCAAACGCTCCAGTGAATCAGATTATGCTCCCTTTAGCCACGATGCAGCAGGTGAGCCGCAATTTTGATTTTACGGCGATTGGGCAAAAAAGCGTTAAGGGCTTTAACGATCCCATCGATTGCTACACAGTGCTTTGCCCCAAGCTGGATAGTTCGCTGCATCGGCGTAATCACAATACAGGCTATATAGGCCGGAAAACTGAGCTAAACACGCTGCAGACAAGCCTGGCGCAGCTAACAAACACGGATACTTCAATGGCCGTAATCGGAATTCGAGGTGAAGCGGGGCTTGGCAAAACACGCTTGGTATATGAGTTTGAACTGGTGAATCAGGAACAGGCAAGGTTTTTGCATGGAGCCTGCAGCGCACTTAGCCCCTCACCGTTAAATCTGTTCAGTTCCATTTTGGAAACCCTGTTCCGTTTGCAGATAAACGAAAACCCTGCTCATAAAGCACAAAAGCTGGATACGGCTTTTGCGGCTTTACTGGCTAAAAGCGAGATCAAGGATGTAAAAGAACTCCAAGATATCAAACCGCTTATTGCCTTCTTGCTGGAAATCCGCAGCAATGATCCCCGTCTGAAACAAAATGGCACGGACTTGCTGAATCACCTTTCCAAAGCTATCGATGTGCTTATCCAACAGGTTATTAAGCAAACCGCAAAAGATGCTAAACCACTGGTTATGGTGTTGGATGATCTGCACTGGATAGACGAGGCTTCGGCAAAAGTGCTGGAAAACCTGTGCAACAAAATTTCCCACGCTGCGGATCAGTCTCCTTTGATGATAGTTCTGATGTACCGCCTGGAATACGAGCTACCTGCATATATTTCCCATCTGTTCCCCGTGCAAGAGATAGCCCTGAAAGCACTTGATGCCGAAAATATCAAATCTTTGATAGCGTCGCACACGAAGGGCATTACCTTGCCAGAAAACACAATCGCTAAGGTTACCGAACTTTCCGAAGGCAACCCCTTCTTTCTGGAGGAATGGTGCAACTATATCGGCGACATACCGAAAACCGAACTGAAGGATTTCCCGGTACCGGTTAATCTGCACACCCTTATTCTCTCGCGTTTGGATAAGCTGCCACCGGCACTTCGAATGCTGCTGCACAAAGCTTCGGTGATAGGCCAGGAGTTCTTTGTGGAAATCCTGAAGCATATAGAAACCAGGCTGCACGATCCCATTGATGTGGAGGCCACCCTAAGAAGCCTGGAAGGGCAATCGCTTATCCTGAAAATGTTAGGTTTCGAGTACTCTACCTACTTTTTTAAGCATATCACCACCCGCGAAGTGGCATACCAAACGCTGTTGGCAGAAAACCGGAAAATGCTGCATCAATTGTGCGGAGAAGCCATAGAAGAGCTATATACGGAACGTCTGGAAGAGTTCGATTTTATTCTGGCAGAGCACTTCAGCAAAGCCGAAATTGCCGATAAAGCCAAGCTCTATCTGGAAAAAGCTGCCAACCATGCTGCCAATATTTACAATAATGCCCAAGCACTAAAGCTGTACCAACAGCTATTAACTGTGATAAACTCGGAAGAAAAACTACATCGCCTGAATATCCGGATGAAGGTTGCCGATATTCAGTTTCTCACCGGTAAATGGAAACAAGCTCTTCCCGAAGTTCAGGCTATTTTAAGCGAAGCAAAAGCCGTTGGCGCACAAGCTCTTTGCTTCGAGGCACACCGTTTTTTGGGAATAGCTGCCTTCTATCAGGAAAACCTGCCCAAAGCCTTTGCAGAATTAGCCGCCAGCCACAGTATTGCCATACAATTGCAAGATACCCTGCTTATCTGCATTGCTACCAGTAATTTGGGGAACTACTATTTTCAGAAAAGGCAGTTCTTGGAAGCCCGCAAGATGCAAAGCGAAAGCCTGAATATGGCTACCACAATTGGTGATTTGCAGCGTGTAGCCAAAACCCTTAGCAATCTCGGGCTGATTTATCTGGAAGAAATGAACTTTTCTGAAGCAGAAAATATGTTTAACCAAAGCCTTGGTATCGCACAAAATAACCGCTTCCGCAAAGAGGAATCCATTGCTTTAGGTAACCTGGGTTACGCCAAAATCCTGCAAGAAGATTATGACTCCGCCACGCCCCTGTTACAGCAAAAACTGCATCTGGCAGAGGATATGAACGATAGCCTGGAATTGCTAAAAGTATTGGGCAATATGGGCAACATCCACCTGGAAACAGGCAACAAAGCCCAAGCTATAGCGTGCTTTACGCGTATCTACGAGCTGCGTAGATACCTGGGTGATGAACAAGGAGCAGATAAAGTGCAGGAGTTGATCTTAAAAATCCAGCCTTAGTTCTTCACCATATATGCTTCAATGAAATTTAACAAAGGCTGGTTATCGAAAGATTTCTCCAAGGTTTTAATGGCTCCCATACATGCCAAAGCATCAGCATCAGCAGGGTTGATCGCACCCGTAAGCACGATTACCGGTATCTTGAAGCCGCCATCACGTATCTTCTTTAGTGCCTGAATCCCGTTTATACCACTCAGGTGCATATCCAGCAATAACATATCAAAGGTCTTGGCGCTCAAAACTTGCAGGGCTTCCTCCAGCGTACCGCATCCGGTAAGGTGATGTCCCTTTTTTTGGCAGGCACGTTGCAAAAGAATTCTGATACTCTCCTCATCATCCAGCATAAGTATCTCTATTCCGGTCTTTTTCTTGGTTGCTGCTTCGTTCAAAATATCATGAATATGCTTCGCTATATCCAAGGAATTGAACGGCTTATTGATAAAGGGAATACCTTGCTCCAAGATCCCCCGATTCAGCAAAGCATCGCCAGTATAGCCAGACATAAATAGCACTTTCTGGGTGGGTACGATTTTCTTGATGCGATCACACATTTCCTTACCATTTAGCATCGGCATCACTACGTCGCTAAGCACCAAATCAGGCCTTAGCCCCTGTTCAATTAAACCCAAAGCTTCTACGCTGGAGAACTTAGCTGTTACTTTGTAGCCCAGATTGCTAATCAGCTTGGACAAGAAGTGCAACAAAGCCTTATCGTCCTCCACAATCAGGAGATGTTCTTGTTTTCCCATTAAGTCATTATTATTCGGGGTATCCTTCGCAACATGCAGCTTTGCTTCTCTGGCAGGAATTAGAACGGTGAAGCAGGTGCCTTTTCCAATTTCGCTATCCACCAAAATATACCCTTCAAATTGTTTTACAATGCCGTAAACGGTAGAAAGCCCAAGCCCCAAAGCCTGGCCTGTTTCCTTAGTGGTGAAGAACGGTTCGAATAGCCTGTCCTTGGTTTCCTTGCTCATTCCTTTGCCATTATCTTTTATCGCGAGGGCAACATAGATTCCGGGATTCACATTTACATTATTGCGTATATAGTTTTGTCCAACCAGCAAGTTAGAGGTTTCCAGCCTGAATTCTCCCCCCTCGGGCATGGCATCCTTGGCATTCAAAGCCATATTGACGATAATCTGTTCAATCTGCCCCGGATCTGCTTTGATAATCCCCAGATCATCAGTTAGATCTGTTTCAATTTCAACCTCATCTCCTACCAGGCGGTAAAGCATTTTCTGGAGGTTGGTTATGGTGTCATTCACATCCAGCAGTTGGGGCTGCACTACTTGCTTGCGGCTGAAGGACAGCAGTTGCTTGGTTAGGCTGGAAGCGCGTTTACCCGCTTTCACAATCTCTTCTGCTTCCATCTTCAGTAAGCTGTTTTCACCTACTTCCTCAATTAATTCTTCGGCATAGCCCAGAATTATGGTGAGCAGGTTGTTAAAATCGTGGGCAATTCCTCCCGCAAGAATACCGATGGCTTCCAATTTTTGCGTTGCAACAATCTGTTCTTTTAAGGATTTGCTTTCCGTGATATCATTTACCACAGCATAGAATTTATTGCCACCAGCTTGACGGTGTAGCTGTATTTGCACTTCTGAATTGTAGGTGCTGCCATCTTTACGTATTTGTACTGCTTCAAATAGCTGAACAGGCTTTATCTCGTTAAGCAGATCATTTATCATTCTCTCCGCTGCGATTTCGTCGTAAGTTGCAGTAAAGTCCCTGGGAGTCATAAGCCTCATCTCTTCCAAGGTATAGCCGGAGTTTTTCATAGCACTTTGGTTCATATACTCATAGTGCATTGTTTGGGCATCGAAGATGAAAATCTCGTTAAAGCTATTATCTATGATACTTAGCAGCTTGAACTTTTCCATCTCTGCTTGCTTATGTTCGCTGATGTCAATGCTTGTCGATTCAAGCCAGTATGGATTTCCCTGCTCGTCTCTTTCCAAGCGCGCATTTATCAAAGCCCAAAATGTTTCCCCGTTTTTCTTGCGCAATTCCATTTCAACGTTTTCCGCATGACCTTGTTCCAGAAGCAGTTGCATAAAGCGCTCAAGTTCTTTGGGGTTAACACACAATTGTTCATTTACATTTGCTTTCATCTCATCAGGGCTGTCGTAGCCAAACATCCGGACAAGGGATTTATTCACGGTCGTATAAGTAAGATCGAACTTGTGTTGAATCACGCCTACTATTATATTTTCATACAGCAACCGGTACTTTTCTTCGCTGCGTTGCAAGGCTTCAGAGGTAAGTTTTTTTTCCGTAATATCACGGGCAATAGCCAGAAAAGAAACAACTTTGCCATTTTCATCCAGAATGGGCGAGCCATGCGTGGAATGCCACCTCCAGGAACCATCCTTATGACGAATGCGATATTCAATTTCGTTGTTTTTTATCCCCTTTGCCAACGTATCCGCCATGTAATCTTTGTTTTCTGGAACGTCATCCGGGTGAATGAATGCTTCATATGCTGATTTACCAACTACTTCATTTAGCTCGTGCCCCAGCAGGTTTGTCCAGTTTGGAGAAACGTAGGTAATAATCCCGTCCGGATTCATCACGACAATAGTGGCATTCAAGTTGTCCACATAAGAGCGGTACTCTTGCAGATTTTGCAATAATATTGCGTTTTCACGGCGCAAAATCTCCAGTTCGTTGCCTGGCTCGGCAGCTTGATTAAACTTGTCGGCACTTAAACCGCTAAAGGATTCCCTGTTGTCGTGCTCCTTCATCATCTATCCTCCTTTTTCTATAAACTCTCCAGAGCGTTCGCTAAAGGGCTGCTTCAGGTTTCTTGTTTCACATTTGCACCAGCCCACATACCAAAAATAACGTGAGATCAGTTTGGGACAAGCCCCTTTTTAGTCAACAATAATTTTTGTGGGGAGGGGACAGTGCGTTAGGAGACTGTTCAATTATCCGAACCAAGTTATGTTGTGCTTTCTTTACGGTAGTGGAGCATAAGTGGGCGAGGTTTTGCCAATCCACAATTACTAAGTTTTTAGAACATTCCAAATCTACTATAAAATCCCTATCGGGATTTAAGTTGCTTCTTCCCAGCTGAATACACCGAACTCTCCCAACCAAGCTATCTGTCAATTTTCGCAATTGGGGTAGTTACTTCATCGTTCGCCC
>JAVEUB010000204.1:0-5583 GCA_034005785.1 Cloacimonas sp. (SeqCode)
TTTTCTTATCTTGCGCTGGGTTGTTTTTATCGTGATGGTGAGGTGGTTCCCAAGGACGAGAAACAAGCATTCTATTGGTTTCTTAGAGCGGCTAAAAGCAGAGAATCAGATGCAAGCAGTTTAGTGGGAGATTGCTATCTGAATGGCTGGGGCGTAAAACAAAACAACAAGAAAGCCATTTACTGGTATAAGCAGGGGGTAAAGAATCAGGATTTCACATCCATAGAGAGCCTTGCAGATTGTTATTACTACGGTATTGGCACCGGCCAGGACACACCCAAAGCAATCAAGTTATTCGAGATCTTAGCTGAGTTTGGTTACTCTGATGCCAACCAGAAACTGGGTGAGTTATATTATTATGCAGATCAAGTGCCGCAAAACTACAGGAAGGCAGTTAAGTACTTCGAGGAATCTGCTTCAAGAGGATATGCTCCGGGCTGTTTTCATTACGGGGTATGCCTGTATGAGGGCAAGGGTATAGAAATTGATAAAGAAGAAGGGCTGAAGTGGATAGAGCGTGCGGCAGAGCAAGGCTTTGAGAAAAGATCAGAGGGGGAAAGTGGCTTTATGCTATGGTAAGGTCTTTTTCCCGAGAGATTTTATATTCCTGATAGATTGTTCGGTTATCCCCAGCAAATTGGCTATAGCGGAAGTATCTGTGCCTTGGTTGCTTAGGTAAGCTATCAAATCCACTTTCACTTGGGCGGATAGTCCTTTGGAATTAATAATCTTGTTATGCAAAAGGTTTATGAGTTGCTCGAAACCAAAGAACACGGGATTTGTTTGCAGGGTGGCGGGGGTATTATTGCCACCGGATGGGATTTGGACTATCAGATCACTTTGCCCGGATAACAAGGCATTAATGCAAGCCTGAGAGATAATCTTTTCCAGTTCCCTTATGTTACCGGGGAAGCTATACTGCTTCAAGATTTCCAGTTGGGTTGCAGAAATGCTGAATTGCCTGCTAAGCATGTTACTTGTGATGAACTTATGCACAAAAAAGGCTGATAGCATTTCAATATCTTCGGCTCTTTCCCGGAGGGGTGGAATCCTGAGTTCCGCACCAATCATCCGGTAATACAAATCCATGCGGAACAACCCCTCATCCATCATGCTATGTAAGCCTTTATTGGTGGCGAAGATAAGCTTGGTATCGAAACTATATATCACGGCACTGCCCAAGCGTGAACAGTGCTTTTCCTGCAGCGCACGCAGTAGTTTTGCCTGTTGAAACAGAGGCATATCACCAATTTCATCCAGAAACAGCACGCCTTTATCGGCAGCTTCAAACAAGCCCGGTTTATCACAATAAGCACCCGTATAAGCCCCTTTTACATAGCCAAACATGATGCCTTCAAACAGCGTTTCGGGAATACCGGCACAGTTTTGCGCTACAAAGCCTTTTAGCTTCTTTCTGCCAAGCTCATAGATGGCTCTGGCTGCCAGTTCCTTGCCGGTTCCATTCTCACCTGTTATCAGGATATCCTGTTTTAGCCCGGCATATAGCTTTATCTTTTGCCAGTTATCTTGCATTTGCTTGTTTTTACTGATTATAATGGGCATATTGGGCAAATCAATCAGCTCTATGATGGAGCGTAAATGCTCCGGATTGAACTTGTGTTTGGATACAAAGTAATCGGCTTTATTTTGCCAAGCCTGCAAGCACTCAGCAAAGCCATCATAGCCGGTAAGCATTATCTTTTTGCCACTTTTCATTGCTTTGCTAATGTCAAAACCGGTTTGCCGTGTATTGGCAAAGTTGATGTCTATAATAGCCAAAGCAAGATCAGGGGTTTGGGTAATGATATCCAGTGCACGGGGGATATTATCAGCCAGAAGTAGATGTTGATAGTGTCTTTTCAGCCTATCCGGGGGGATATCATCGTCTGCGAACAGGATTTTTCCTATCTTCAAGGAATTCAGATATGTGATAATCTCATTGAACTGTTCAGCGCTTAGCCTGGTATGATCAGCTTGCTCAATTAGGTTTATCACTCCATCAGGCTTTGCTAATAGTTGCAATTCAAAAACACCTGTTTCGCGATAGTGTTGTAAGAAGGCTGCAAGGTTTTGTGTAACAGCACTGTACTGCGTGATTAAATATGTTTCGGTTAAACAGGTCTCTGCAGTAAAACCTGTAAATATCACTACTTTAGCTCTTGCGGTATGCTTCAGTTTGTACTCTATATCTCCGTTTCGGATATCGCTTTCATGGGCAAAAACCAAATCATAATTATCAGGATCGAACTCCAGATTATTAGTATCATTTATCTCTTGGAAATCAATCTCTTTATGCTTTTCAAGTTCTGCCCTGAACATGGCAATCCTTTGCCTGTAATTTGTGGAAGGTGTTGATATCCAAATAGCTACTTTAGCCATGGTGCCTCTCCGGTAGGATAAATCTTAGCGTTATGACATTACCAATCGTGTTTTGGGTAGTTTGCTCAATTTGTGCGGGGTTTTCACTGCTCCACATACTGAAGCCGCTTTCGATGGTAATATCACCAAATCTGTTCATCTTTGTATAGGTGTTTATTGCTTTGTCCGCGGCTACAAATGCTTCAAAATCGAAGCTGCTTTGTAAATCGCAAACGCTTATAAGTGCTTGATCACCTTGGGGGCTAAGGCGATATGTAATTTGGGCAGTATCCCCGCTGCCATGATTTGAGAGGTTGTCCAATACCGTATTCCAAATGGTTTCTAACAAGGTTTTCTCTGCATAGAAATAATCATTGCCTGCTTGCGTCTCCAACTCTTTCAGATTTTGGAAAGAGAAATTGTAGAACCTGTTACGAAGCTCCTGGGATTGGGGTGGAAGCCCTTCAGTTTTGTTATCTATCAACGCTTTGCTTTCATTCAGGCATTCCTCTATCAGCATACGGTTATTCTCTCCCAGCAGATGCTTGAAAGAATCGTAGTATGCCAATATCTTGGGGTAAGCTATCTTTCTTTCCTCAAGGGAAACAATAGAATGAATCAGACAATGTATGCTACAATCAATATCCTCTCTATTGCAAAAAAACTTTGCCAGAGCTGGTAACTGATATACTCTTATGGTAACTTGTCTGATAGGATTGATGCTGATACCTTGCATGGTCTCCAACATTGGAAATGTTTCTTGCAGCTTGCCTAACAAGCCTTTGAAATCTGATCTTATGGTTAGCTTGTTGCTCAGATTTGGCAGAAATATCTCCCAATCTAAAACGATACCTTTAACAATGGCATCTATCAGCATCCGATAACGAGAGTAATAGGTTTCATCAATAATGGAAGAAAAGATTTGGGCTGCGATAAGGTAACTGTTGGCATGGGAATAGAGGATGCGGAAATCGTAGTGGTCATTAGGGAAACCACAGGATAGGACATCGCCACTGAATCCAAACAATTCTCTTTGCCTGGATTTTACGATGTTATACACACCTCTGCTGATAAAGACAACCTTGTCGGCTGCTTCAAAAAGCAAGTTTTTCAGAAACTCCAGATGCTCCTGATTGTGCAGCAACCTTTCAAACTCTGCCTCATCCTTGGCTTTCTGCACGGGATCATGATAGTTCATTACTCCGCTTACCGGAACCCCAATCAGCTCTGTAAAAGCAACGTAATCTGCATATTCCGGTGTTAGCCCAAGCTTGTTGAAGTTAGTGTGGTAACGGAATCCATCACCATAGCCACCGGTTATGGGATCAAAGGCATTCTCTCCCAATAAGGGATGGTATCTGCCATACTTTTTCCAGTATGCAGTGGGACTATCCAGATATTCTTTCACTTCGGGATAGATAGCCCAAGCAGTGATGTTTTCAGGCCAATTGGGGTATTTCCCTAAGAAAACAACCTTTGGGTGCATCAATACCCCAATTAGCTTTTCATGGTGCCGGGCATGTTGATTTAAAACAACATCTATCTGCACAACACTTCCTTTGGATACATGCATAGTTTACTCATGCTAATCTCTGCCACTATCCCTCATTGGATTACGAGCTTGGAGGTAAGCGGAAAATAGCCAACTTTGTGCTGTAATAGTATCTCATTCCCGATGATGCCCACGGTATCCGCCATTGCCAGTGTAATGGCTAAAAGCTCCGGTAACACTCCTGTTTTCAATTCGTAAGCTTCGGTACCAATTGTAAATTTAGCCAGATAAAGCTCGGTCTCAAAATCGCCTATCATGGGGTAGAAATCCTTATACAAGCAAAGCTGAAGGTATTGGGATAACTCCTCACTTTGCCAGTAGGAAACCGGAGCACCGGTATCAAAGAAAAACAGCAAATGCTCTGCTTGCACCGTAACGGCTAATATCGGAATACCCATAAAACTTTGCAGTTCTATGCTGTTGCCGGTTAGTTCGATGGCTTCTTCAGAAACAAGTAGCTGCGCATTTGGCAAATCGAATACAATATGGTACTTTGCCAAAATGTCCGTGCCGATCAAGCCTGAAACCGGGTAATTGATAGACTTGCTTAATGTTTCACCGGTTAAGCCCATAAAGTCTTTAGCAACTTTACTGTGCTGACCCATTAATGATATTCTGCCGGATGTGCAGAAACTTGTGGGAGAACCTGTGTCAACAAGGAACTCACAATCATCAATAGTAGCGATTATGTGGTTGTTAACCTGGGCCAACTGGTACTTTGTATTTTCGCTTGATTTGCGCAATAATATATTCCTAAAAACACCATCCGCATAATCAAATGCGGTATTTCCAAGTGAGTCCCTGATATCAATATCACAGTTCTTTTCTAACAAGCAATAAAATGAGTCGATCAGTTTGTTTTTTGTCGCCAGAATCAAGGGTGATCTATCTCTATCATCTTTTACGTCAAGTGCAACATTTTTGTTAATCAAAAGGGATGCAACGTAGTCCATTTTTTCCGACAATGCCATAATTAGCAATTTTCCATCTATATCAACACCTTTTTCAATAAGCAATGATGCTATATGGTATTGGTGGTATTTAATTGCTATGTATAAAGGTGATCTGCCTATGTCATCGTTTCTACTATGCGGGGCATTATAATTTGCAACAATAACACTATCCAGAGTAAAATCATCTTCATCTATATCCAGAGTAAAATCATCTTCATCTATCAACAAATCACGTATAGACATATGGCGGGGTTTTTCTATTCTAGAGTCTGATTTATCAGTTAATGAAATGTTCTCAAATTCCATGCGTTGATCATAAAATAAATCTACACCCTTATCTATGAGTAACAAGGCTAAATGATCATACCCAGATTCAATAGCAATAGCTAATGGATGATCGCCATTAACCTTGACATAATCTTTGGCAATTTTATCAATAAGCCAGCATGTGATGTTGTAGGAATTACTACGAATAGCCCATGTTAAAATGCTTTCTTTTTCGTAAATTAAGCCTGATAATGAAGTAGAGGTGCTGCTATATTTGTCTGCGATCATATCTGCTATTACGTAATTATTGCTAAGTAACGAATCTATCAAGGGTAATCTGCCTTTGGTAGAAGAATCTACTTTCCATGACTCATTCTCAATAATCTGAGTTGCTAGGTCATTCAACATGTTATCTATAGCCCAAGATACTATCGGTATTCCATCTACAGATCG
>JAVEUB010000205.1:0-5578 GCA_034005785.1 Cloacimonas sp. (SeqCode)
TCTGTTGGTAATATTTACTTCCTGAAAACAGGCTTCGCGGATCTTCAAGGGGCCATTTTCCGAATCTATCTTTAGGCGGTCGCCGCTGATGTTTTCGGCCGATAAGGGGCCATTCTCCAGCTCGATAATCAGGCTACCTTCGCAGTTTTTCAGGCTGATTGGGCCGTTCTCGTTGCTAAGTTTTTTGGAGTTATGACAATCTTGAATACGAATGGGAGCATTTTCGCTGGCTACTTCCAGCGCATTAGTGAGGCCACTGATGGATAGCGGTAGGTTTTCCAAGATTAGCGATACTGCAGGCCCTGCTGGCACCAATATCTTTATCGCCGAACGGTTGTTGCCCAAAAAGCGGGGTTCGATGCTCTCCACTTCTTCCAGTGCGATTTTCAGGTTGCCATCATTGAAGGTTACGGTTACGCAATCTTCCCAGGTGAATTCTTCGAAGGGTTGCACGAGATCCAGCTCGCCGCTGATTTCCACTCTGGCATGGGGTGAGGCTTCCAAAGCAAGCGGTGCCATATCGTTTTCGATTGTGATTTTGGTGATTCCTTCGTAATCCAGAATCTGCTGAAGTTTCATTTTGCTCATTGTTTTCTCCTTGAATTTATCATGTTAATAGCTTCTTCCACGTTGATAAAGCCCTCTTCCAGATCTACCAGAACATCGCTAACTTTGTCCTTAGTTTGCTCTCTGGGGGTGATTACGCGGATAATATCTGCCAAACGGCTTTTTACAGTGGGGTAGGATAGATTTAGCTGGTTTTGCAGCTCTTTCAGGTTGCCCTGAACCAAGAGAAACAGTTTTATAAACTCTAACTGGCTTGCGCTAAACGCAGCCAGCCAACTGCTTTCGAAATTTCCAGTGTAGCTAACTTCACAGTGCTCGCAATACACCTCTTTAATCTTCAGATCGTGCTTGCAGATTGGGCAAGATGACAAATTCATCACTACCTCCTTAATAATCTTAAGGACAACATAAATAATCTGTAGGATATGTCAAGAGAAATCTTCACATTATTGATAATCATTTCAGTATCCTTGTGTCGATTGATCCACATTCATTATTCTATCCGGTTTCCCCGCTCTTGCTCCACAGCGTTAATCATGTCTTAATCTACCCTTAATCAAGCCTTAATAGTTAAGACTTGATTAAGGGTGGATGATCACTTGATTAAGAAGCTGGAGGAGGAGCGAAGCAAGGATTTTCCTGAACGAAAATGGGGGATGAGTTGGTTAAATAAATGGCAAAGTCGTTGGCAGGAATGACGATAGGAAAAGGGAGGAAAGTTATCGTATGGAATTTTATGTTGAAAAAACGAGGTTACAAGCTAAGTCTGGATCTCAGACTGCATACGCAAAACGGGCAGAATATATGCACACTTCATATATTCTGCCCTAAAAAACTATGTTAATGCTACAAGGGTAAGGAAATCCTTTTACCAGTTTTGGCTGACATATAGATAGCTTGAATAATCTCTACGGATTTACGTCCATCACGGCCATCAGTGGCGGGGACACCTTTATTCAGTAGCACATCTACCACATTGCGGTAGTAGGGGTTATGTCCGAAGCCATACACATTAGGGGGTTGATAGTTAGCTTCCAGGGCAATACGATCGTCATCATCGTAATCTTCAAATTCCCACTTCTCAATTTTGTTAACCGCTACTCCGCCGACTTTAACGGTACCTTTCTCACCTATGATAGTGAGAGAGCCTTCAAAGTTTTTTGGGTAGGTGAGCATGGTTACATTCAAGGTGGCGATAATGCCGCTACGGAAGTGCAGAATGGCGCAGCCTGTATCTTCTGCTTCAATATGACGTGCTTGTGTGGCAGTGTATGCCATTACGCTATCTACATTACCCAGCAGCCAGTGAATGGCATCTACATAGTGGCTGGCTTGGTTCATAAAGGCGCCACCATCGAATTCCCAGGTTCCGCGCCATTTCTCGGCATCATAATAGGCTTGAGGGCGTTGCCAGAATACGTTTGATTGAGCCAGGAAGATTTTCCCGAAGCGATCTTTATCCACTGCGCGTTTAAGCAACTGCATGGTGGCATTGAGACGGTTTTGCTTCACCACAAAGAGTTTCACTTTGTTCAAGTCACAAGCCTGAATCAGCCTGTCGGCAGCTTCGATATTGATAGCCATGGGTTTTTCGGTTAGTACATTGATCTTGTGATTGGCAACATCGATACCGATATTGGGATGCATGCCACTGGGGGTGCAAATAGATACTAAATCCAGGTTTTCCTTATCCAACATTTCCAAATAGTCGGCATACAGGCTGGTGATACCATAAGTTTCGCTCATGTGTTGCAGCCTTTCGGGTCGGATATCAGCAGCAGCCACAAAATCTGCTTCGGGGATTTGGGATACAGCATCCAAATGGTTTTTGGCGATGCGCCCGCAGCCGATGATTCCAATGCGTACTTTTTTCATTATATACTCCTATACATATTACTTGTTAACTAATGCAGTGATGCGTTTGCCAATCAAATCAGCTACCAATTCAGGGCTGAATCTATCAGTCACATACGCTGAGCCGCTTTGCCCTATGGCTCTGCGAAGCTGTAGATCATTTAGCAGTTCAGCAGTTTTGTGGGCAAAATCTTGGGCGTCGGTAGCAGTTAAAAGCTCGGTTCCGCTGTGGCACTCCAAACTGTCTGCCACATTAATTGTGGTGATTACAGGAATGCCACAAGCCATGGCTTCCAAAACTTTATTCTGAATACCCGCACTGAAGAACAGCGGGGCGATAAAAATGTCGCTTGCCTGAAGCTCATGATACAAATCGGGGACAAAGCCCAACACATGAGAGTTGTTTACTCCCTGCAAATCCTTGATCAAAGGAACGGGAGCGGCACCAATGATGTAAAACTGTAGATTGGGAAAACTGGATAACAAGAGGGGCATTATTTTTTCACAAACAAAGATGGCTGCGGCAATATTATGTGCTACACTCATATTTCCGCTGAAGATGATACGCCATTTTGTGGAAGAATCGGGTTTAATAACAGGGATTTGCACCATATTGGGCATAACCACGCTACGAGGGTCATCCTCCAGATGTAAAGCTGACAAATCGACAGGGGAAATAACCCAGTTTTCGTGGAAGCTATCCTTAATCAATTGTTCGAAACGCGCTGTGCGCCTGGCTTCCAGGGTGAAAAACAGCTTCATCAGAAAACTACGATGGCTGATGCTGCGCTGGTATTCCAAAGAGATACAATCCGTGTAATCCATCACTACTTTTGCCTTGCCAACGCTTTGCACATAAGGCGCTATACGGATTAGATGGCTGTACACCACATCAAAATTATTAGCGGGGATAAGCCTTGCCAGTAAAGCTTTTAGCTTTGGGTTTTTGTAATAGGCTACCTGAAAGGGATTGGAGCTAAAGACGTTCATCAGCAAGTTGCACACGCTGCGCAAGAAGCCATGTTGAACATAATAAACCTGGGGAATAATCCTTTTCAGATAAGCCATAGAAGCACTATCCTGTTGGGGCTGAACCAGGCACACCAAAGTAAGCTCTCCCAGGTTAGCAAGAGTCTTTAAAATAAACAGCGAACGAACCTTGTCGCCTCTATTGGGTGGAAATGGTATGCGTGAACTAATAAACAGAATCTTCAAGTACTAAAACTCCCATAACTCAATTACAGATATTAAACTTCACTCACTGTTTTCTGAAGGGACAGGTTTGTCAAGGAAATTTGAGTTGACACTTATTCCTACTCTCAAAAACCTGAGCAATGTATAAAATTATCTGCATCCAAAACCCATGTATTTTTGTGCTTTGTTTGGGAGCGCAAGTTTAGGCTATGCCTACAATAAATCTTAAAAAGAATATCATTATGAGCGGTGGCTTTAGGGTTGTCGTGATGCTGTTATCGTTTTTGATCAGTTGGATAACAGCCCGCTACCTGGGGGTAGAGCTAAAAGGTAAACTAAGCTATATCATTACCCTGGGCGGGTTTATCTGGTTGGTGATGGATTTTGGTCTGTACCGCAGCTATCCCTACCTGATACGCAAGCATCCCGATAAAACAGGAAGCATGTATGCCTGGACGATTATCAGTTTTACTGTGGAAACCATTGTTTTCCTTGCTCTTGGCTTGGGTTTTATTAGTTTTTGGAATGGGATGTTAGGCTACCAATTCAATCCCTTAATAATGGGGATGTTTATCGTGTTTATGACCATGACTAAGGCTTTTATGCAATTGCAAGGCTTATATATGGGGATGGATAAAATCTTCGATAATTCTGTGGCTTATCTGATGAATTCGGCAATATGTTTACTTATCCTGATAGCTGCCTATTTTCTGCTGAAAAACACAGATCGTATTGCCATCGTACTGTGTGCAACCTTGATTTCCCTGGCTTTCTGCCTCGTTTATCTTGTTTACAGGAATAAATGGGGGAACTTACTGCGAAATTTTGCCCCGAGCTTTATCATTCATTCGTACAGCTTTGGTTTTAGGGTGTTTTTATCTTCGTTGTTTATTATGTTCCTTCTGCGGGCTGATGTTATCATTGTGCGACGTTTGTTGGGCTTCAGCGATGTGGGCATATATTCGCTGGCTGCCCATATTGTAGATTTGTTGCAAGTAGCTTCGAATATGGTAGGCGGATTGCTTCTGGTAAAGCTATCCGACACCGAAAGTGAAGTTGCCAAATGGGTAATGATGAAGAAAATGCTGATGGTGTTCTTTGTGTTGCTATCAGCCGCAAATATTGGTTTCGTAGTCTGTGGACGCTTTATTTTGGCCACGATGTTCGGTGTGCAATTCGTGCCTGTGTATTACACATATTTATGGTTGATCCCGGCAAGTTACGGGCTAAGTTTTGGTTCTCTGTTTAATAACTATCTGAATAGCAAGGGCTTTCCCATCATCAGCATCATCCTTCCAGCCATTGCGTTGGGTTTAAATATTATCCTAAATCTGCTCTTTATTCCGGTGATGAAGATTTATGGATCTGCTTTAGCCACCAGCATCGCCTACCTGTTTTGGTTTGTAACCATTATTATCTATGAACAAAAGCTAACCAAGGGAAGGATGCTTGCCCACTT
Source organism: Cloacimonas sp. (SeqCode) (assembly GCA_034005785.1). Classification (GTDB taxonomy): domain Bacteria; phylum Cloacimonadota; class Cloacimonadia; order Cloacimonadales; family Cloacimonadaceae; genus Cloacimonas. The sequence goes on from JAVEUB010000205.1 coordinate 5,075, forward strand.
GGTGCCTGGTAAACAGGATTGGCAGGAACTTTGGAATCTATCCGTGGGCTACCTTACACTGGGTAAAGACCGTATTAAGAGGGTTAGATAGTGCTGGGGTGTGGGCGTGTTGGAGTGTGGGCGTGTTGCAGTGTGGGTGTTTTTGTAGGGGCGGATTGCGTCCGCCCACCTGTTAGCAGAATGTATTGGATAACAGGTTTGTTGCTATCGGTGGCTAATGAAAGTGTGCAGGAGCTAAATAGATGATGAAGCAGCTTATTCCAGCTACGGGCGAAGTGCTGATAATTCATACTTGGGGGATTGGAGATTTAATTCTGCTAACCCCTGTGCTTAGGACAGTGCATACGCTCTATCCGCAGCTTAAGCTGTCATTTCTGTTTTTCCCCCACAGCGCAGCTATTCCCATAAGGGGGGCAGCGTATGTGCATAGCATCCAGTTTACCGCCTGGAAACCAGCAATCTTACTAAAAACGATTCTTAGCTTACGCCATAAAAGATACGATG
>JAVEUB010000206.1:0-5525 GCA_034005785.1 Cloacimonas sp. (SeqCode)
AGGGGTTAGGTTGGAAGGTTTGAAGGTTGGAAGGTTTTTGGTTCGGTGCTTTCGGTGTTCTCGGTGGCGAAGCCTCCCACGCAAGTAAATCTCGCTGCGAAGCTCTAACCCAAAAGAGATATTTCTTGACATAATGTAACCGTTCCATTTTACTTGTTTTGACTGCTTTAGAGTAAAGTAGCCAGCAACAAGGGAGGAATTATGTTTCGCAAAACGATGCTAGTACTTATGCTGGTTAGCTTGGCTGGTGTTTTCTTTGCCCAGACCCCGGAAGTGTTTATTCAACCCAATCCCACTTTTTTACCACAAGGTAGCTCATATCATTCATATCGCACAGTGCCACAATATAGCTTTTCCCGCAATCCGGAAGCACTGCTTTTTTCCTATTACGACTACATGATCGGTAGCTACAATAATCTGCCTCTCAGGGTTATTCCCCCATCTGCCGGAGGTGGGTATTTTATGACCTATCATGCCAGCAGGACTTTAGTTGGTACGCGCAGAGTGTTTTATACTTATCTGGATGAAAATGGCAATGTAATTAACAATCTTGAGATATCTGAAACCGATATCCGGGAAGGTTATCCCGCTTTGGCAGTTGATCCCGTATCCGGCAAGCCCTTATATGCCTGGCACAGCAATGCAGATGCCGATCCTGAGTATGAGGTTGTATTCACCAGCGACGCCTTTGTAGACGGAATAGCAGGGCTATTTAATACCCCGCAAATTATCATTGATGCACCTGTCACTATCAACGCCCCAGATGGTACAGTGACTACTGATAACGAATTCCTCTGGGCTTCGGCTGTGATTGGGACCTCGCCCATAGCCAATAAAAGGCGGGTTTATGTGCTCTGCAGGAATTTCACCAGCCACACCAATGGACCCTGCGAAAATGTTTATATCGTGTATGCCGATTTTGATGTATTCGACATAGAAAATGAAGTTCCGCTTGTCTGGAGCCATACCACTATTCCAGAGCTTGATCAATGGAATGTGGACAGCATCTATAGGCGGCCATTTCTGGCCTTAACCGTAGATAACTCTGGTAACCTGTATTATTGTGGATATCACTTTGCTGTCCAGGCAGATGGAATCACGCCCATAGATGAAGCAGATATCGACATCTTTAAGTGCACAAACTATGGCGCAGGAACCTGGAGCAGGACAAGCTTTTATAGTGATCTACCGGCATGGAATCCACCCATAGGTCCTGGCAGCCAAATAGGCTATTTCGCTGATGATGGTGATATACCTTATGCTGATAATGAGCTATCCTGGAAGATCACCAATTCAGGACATCTTAATGCCGTTGTAGATTCCTACGGTCGCATTCATGTTCCGGGTTTATGGGCTTTGCATAACGCAGATGGTGGCTATTATTCTGATTTGCAATTTATGAAGGAAATTATCTTCAATCCCAATCAGCCAGCGGAATCCCAATCCAGAATTAGAGAAGTGTATCCCCAAAAAGATACTTACAACTTACACGCCGAATACTTCCAACCCTGGGATACGCAATATCCCTGGGGCGTGGTGGATCAATATACCGGTGATGGTGTCCCCGATATGGTTACCGATTGGAATTTTCCCCATTGGGATGCAAGCTTGTATGACGATGCCATGATGTTCCATTACAATGGAGTAAAAATCACCGAAGATAATGGAGAAGGGATGATGGCCATGGTGTGGCAGAATTCGCTACGGGCAAAGAAAGCAAATGAAGGCGATCCAGCTTATGCGGCTTATCTTAATACTCCCGAGATTTTCATTGCTGTTTCCCAAGATCATGGCTCTTCTTGGTCTGAGCCGATAGTTCTGAACAATGTTACTACACCACAGCTTGCCGGAATCAAGCCCATGTGGGTATATCCCGCGGACAAGGTTATTTACACCGGTATGCTGAATGGGAACAGGGTGGGGAAGCTTGGATTAATGTTCTATAACGATTATGATTGGGGTACTCTTCTTATAGGCCCACCAACCCAGGTTCTACATGATGGCGGGCAGGTGATGTTTGCAGAACTGGAGATTTTGTTTAGTATCAATGACGACAATTGGCAAACTACTGCCCCGATGTTTAATCCACCGGCAGGTAACTATCCCGGACCCGTAACCGTAGCTTTAACCTGCGCCACACCACAGTCCAGTATCTATTACACTTTGGATGGCAGCATTTATGGGTCTTATACGGCACCTTTTACTCTGCAACAAAGCACTACTGTGCGGGCGGTTGCGGTTCGAAACGGATATGAACCTTCAGGGTACGTATCTGCAACTTACACCATCCCTTCCGCCAATCCAGATGACCCTGCAACTCCAGTAGTAAACGGCATTGCAGGTATTTATCCCAATCCCTTTAGCGAGAATGCCACGCTTAAATTGGGCATAAACCATTCCCCCACCCCCTATAGCGTAAAGATGTACAACTTAAAAGGCGAGCTTGTGCACAAGCAAGAGGGGGTAAATTCAGGCTACTTCGAGCTTAACTGGACCGCACGTGACAAGCATAATCGCAAGCTTGCTGCTGGTGTGTATTTTGTTACTATCCAAATAGGCAATGAACGCTTTAGCAGGAAAGTGGTGGTGAAGTAGGTTTTTAGGTTTTAGGGGTTAGGCAGCGCAAATTTGGTAGTTGCTGGAAAAGGCGTTGGCATGCTGGCTTTGAAGCTTGCATTAGAGAGATTTTGACTTAAAACTATTGCGTGCAGTGGTTCGCCAGTTTCATGTTTACCCCTTGATTAGCAATAGTTTTTAGTTAAAACGCGGGCTGCGAGACAATGAGAGTTTGGGGCACCTTTGTTTTAACTCATTGTTCTGCCGATAATTAGAGAATAGCTGATAGATATCTTGTTCACTTACAAAACTAACCGTAAGTTCGGCAGAACTATAAGTCAAAACAAACGATTGGCTAAGCTCGAATTGCACTAAATCTTTACACTTAGCGCAGCTTAACTCTTAACTTTTAACTAACCCCCTCACTGGCGAAGCCTCTCACGAAAGTAAATCTCACTGCGCGCAGCGCTCTCACTGCGTAGCTCTCACTTTTCTATTGACTGAATAAAAGCGCTAAAAACAATGCCCCTTAGATAAGACTAATCTACTTAAAAAGAGAGGAACAAAATGGCCTACGGTAAAATCAAAACCGATCTGCAACAGCTTTTTACAGAGCTACAAACACAGGGACTCTTTAAAAAAGAACGAATTTTAACCACTCCCCAAGGCGCTAAAATTGGCGTTAAAGGCGGAGGCACTGCCCTTAATTTTTGCGCCAACAATTACCTTGGCTTGGGCAACAACCCTGAAGTGATCAAAGCATCGCAAGATATCATGAATGATTGGGGTTACGGCTGTAACTCTGTACGTTTCATCTGCGGCACTCAGGATATTCACAAGCAACTTGAAGACGCCACTTCCAAATTTTTGGGCATGGAAGATACCATCCTCTATGCTGCCTGCTTCGATGCCAATGGTGGCGTGTTTGAACCGCTTTTAGGCGAAGATTCTGCCATTATTTCCGATGAATTGAACCATGCCTCTATCATTGATGGAGTGCGCCTTTGCAAAGCCAAACGCTATCGCTACAAACATTCCAACATGGCAGAGCTGGAAACAGCCTTAATTGAAGCTCAAGAACAAAAATACCGCCTCATCTGCACCGATGGTGTGTTCTCTATGGATGGCGATATTGCCAAGCTGAATGAAATCTGCGATCTTGCCGATAAATACGATGCCATGGTAATGGTGGATGATTCTCATGCCACAGGTTACATTGGTAAAACCGGACGTGGCACCCCAGAACATTGGGGCGTTACGGATCGTATTGATATTATCACTACCACTTTTGGCAAAGCCATGGGTGGCGGTAATGGGGGTTGCACTTCAGGACGCAAGGAAATAATAGAGCTTCTGCGTCAAAGAAGCCGCCCCTACTTGTTCTCCAACACACTTGCTCCAGCAATCGTGGGTGCCAGCCTAAAAGTTATCGAAATGCTTTCCAACTCTACAGAACTGCGCGACAAAGTTTGGGAAAATGCCACTTATTTCCGTGAAAAGATGATTGCTGCAGGTTTCGACATCGTTCCCGGTAATACAGCCATCGTTCCCGTAATGCTGTACGACGAACCCTTAGCCATCAAGATGGCAGATATGCTGCTGAAAGAAGGCGTGTACGTAATTGGTTTCGTATATCCTGTGGTTGGCAAAGGAAAAGCCCGTATCAGAGTACAGCTTTCCGCAGCTCATACCCGCGAAGATTTGGATACCACCATCGCCGCTTTCATCAAAGTAGGCAAAGAACTGGAACTTATAAAATAGGTGAGAGTGCTACGCACAAGTGAGATTTACAAAGTGAGAGCTACGCAGCTAACACCTGCGAAGCCTCTCACTGCGAAGCCTCTCACTGCGAAGCTCTCACCTGCGAAACCTCTCACTGCGAAGCTCTCACTGGCGAAGCCTCTCACTGCGAAGCTCTCACCTGCGAAGCCTCTCACTGCGAAGCTCTCACTATAATCATGGCTTGTGGGGTGATATACCTTGTTCCGGTTCCTATTGGGAACTTGGGTGATATCACCCTGCGGGCTCTTGAAACCCTTAAACAGGCAGAACTTATCGCCTGTGAGGACACCCGCAAAACAGCCTTCCTATTATCTCAATACAAGATACCCGTGCCCAAATTGATCAGCTTCCACAAGTTTAACGAGCGTCAGCGCGAAAGCCTGCTTTTTGCTCATCTAAACCAGGAAAAAGACCTGGTGGTTGTTTCTGATGCCGGTTCTCCGGGTATCAGCGACCCCTGTGAATCCCTTGTGCAAGCAGCCATTGCAGCCAATATTGAAGTTATTGCTCTCCCCGGTGCCAGTGCTTTAATACCTGCCATTAGCTGCTCCGGATTTTCCACCCGGCAATTCCAGTTTATCGGCTTTTTACCCTCAGAAGCGCATAAACGGCAGGAAGCATTGCGGGAGCTTAGCCTATACCCATACCCAAGTGTAATTTACGAAGCTCCACACCGCATTACTGCTATTCTGGAAGAACTGCTTTCTTACTGCGGAAACCGCAAAATCTGCCTATGCCGCGAGATCAGTAAACTGCATGAAGAGCATCTCCACGGTGATCTGCAAAGCTTTGTGGACGAGCAAGATATCACGCTGAAAGGAGAATTTGCCATCGTGCTGGAAGGCTGTGAAAACTTGAGCACCATGATCGGGGAATTTAAAGAGGCGGATATAAATTACCACATCCATCTGTGCCTGAAACGTGGCTTGGGAACACGCGAAAGCAGCCAGGAAATAGCCAGTATCTTCAACCTAACCCGCAGCCAGGCCTATGAACTGGTACTTAACTACCTGAAAAAGTCTAAACGCTCATGAAACCTTTTCTTCTCTTCGATTTCGACGGCACTATAGCTGATTCAATTCATTTGGTTCTGCAAATTGCCAATCAGGTGGCTCCAAAATTTGGCTTGAGCCAATTTACCCAGGATGATTTTAACCACTTTCGCACACTCCCGATTCATAAAATCA
>JAVEUB010000207.1:0-5498 GCA_034005785.1 Cloacimonas sp. (SeqCode)
TTTTGCAGCTGGATTCTGCTATACATGAGTATCGGCATAAACCGCGTTTATGAGCCTTGGATACATATTCCTATCTATTTAGGAGTGGCGATTAGCGTACTGATCATGGCTTGGTGGCAAAGACAGGAAGGGTGGAGACCGGATTGCACAGTAGTAACGAAGAAGGCTAAAATACTCAGCTTTGTGCGAGCGATCTACCCGGTGCTGCTGTTTGGTTACTTTTTCACCTCCGGCCATGCCTTTAACCGCATAATCTTTAGCAATTGGCTGGATCCTTGGTTTATGAATATCGATAACAGCATCTTTGGCTATTTACCATCGCTGGAATGGGGCAAAAGCTACCCAAATGTAGTCTTACAGGAGCTGTTTCATGGGGCTTATTTCTGTTATTATCCCATGATTCTCTGTTTGCCTGTTTATTTATACTTCAAACAACCTAAAGCCTTCAAAGAATTGATCTTTAACCTCACTTTCGTGTTCTATCTATGCTACACCATATACTCCGTGATACCGGTTATCGGCGGAAGATATATCCCCGCAGCGATGGAAATTACACAAACCTACAGGGCTGGCTTGTTCACGCATATCATGGTGTTCATTTACCGCAGTTCCCATCATTTAGGCGGAGCTTTCCCCAGCAGCCATATCGCTATTACGCTGGTGCTTACAGTTGCCGCGTTACGTTTTGTGCGTCCTGTGGGAATTGTGTTTACCATCATCGCCTTCTTCTTGTCTGTGGCAACTGTTTATTGCCATTATCACTGGTTTATCGATGCAATTTGCGGTATCTTAACCGGTATCGCTGGATACTATCTTGCCAATTATGTGCGCAGTAAGCTTGCCACGGCTGGATTTGAATAATTCCCTGGAGGTTATCTTGTATAGAGCTTTTCTACTTATCTCATTGCTACTAATAACGGTTGCCATAAGTGCACAGCAAACCCCTTTGCCCATAAGCTCCTACGATTACGCCACTGCGGAGAATAACGTTTCGCCGATTGCAATTGGCTGCGGTGCGATGAATCTTACCAACAGCGATGATCCCTTTGCCGCATATAGCAACCCGGCACTTCTGGCAAATAATGAGCTTAGCTCTTTTGCCACCTCTTTTCGCCTAAGTAGCCCCGATAAGATTGGTTTCTGGGAAGCAGCCAGCATAAGCAATGCCCTAAGGGACAAGCAATTCAAGTATTTTGTGCTAAGCACCAAGCAGGCGTCCTTTAGCTACCAGCCGGTTAGCTCCATCAACTTAAGTGAGTTTAGCGCTGATGGCTACACCAGCCAATATTATGATTACAAGCTGGACAAAGTGCAGATGTCCTTGGGTGCCAAAGACAAGAAATACAATAAACTTGGCGCGGGGATAAGCGTTAAATATCTTACCGGCAGACTCGTGTACCTGAATGAACGCAAAGTTGGTAATATGATGGTGCGTGAGGGCTTTATCGATGACAAAGTGAAAGGATTCTCTACCGATCTTGGCTTCACCTACAAACAAGGTAACTTCACCTATGCAGGTACTGCCTACGACCTGCTCTCACGCTTGTGGTGGGAAAACTACGATGCCAAATCCATCCAACGGCGCATGAATTTGGGAATGGGCTATGATAGCGGTGGCAGCCATTGGAATGCAGGAGTGCAAAGTAAAATATCCAGCAAACCCGAAACCACCTATCATCTTGGCTATGGCTACACCTGGAATTTAAGCGGTGCAAAATCTACTAACGGGCAAAGCGCTGTGCGGCAAACAATGGACTTGCGTTTAGGGGTTTACAGTAAGGATTTCTACGGTGCCGATAACATCAATTACACCTTCGGTGGCGGTTACTATTACAAAACAGTTCGTTTCGATTTTTCCCTGAATAACAGCGGTATGAAACTGGCAGATAGCGAATACCTGTTTGCCTTAAGTATGGGGATTTAAGTGTTCCAGTTATCTTTCCTCAATGCGTCCTTGTTGTTTTTTGCAGCAGCTACAGTAATCCCGCTGTTAATCTGGCTGCTGGCAAAGAAGAAACCTTTAAAAGTTCTCTTTCCTACTTTGCGCTTTATCAAGCTGAGCAAGGAGCAAGAAAAGAGCCGCAGTAAACTGAAGAACATTTTACTACTACTTATCCGCATGTTAATTATCCTGCTGGTAGCTTTGGCTGTGGCAAGGCCAATGTTCAACTCCGCAAAGGTGAAACCCTCGGCAAAGCATCCACCCACAGCATTGGCAATAATGGTGGATACATCATTCAGTATGGATTATGCTGATAGCGGAAAAAGCTATTTGCAGTATGCCAAAGAAGCGCTTACAGCCATTAATGCTAAAGCCAGGGAAGATGACCGCCTGATTTTAATTAGTTCCAACGAAAACTGGAACCAACTGCATGCCCAAATTTATGCTGCCAAGATACCCGAAGCTCTGATTGGGCAATTAGCTATAACCTATACCCCTCTGCCCCTGGAAGATATGCTAAAACTGGCTGAGACGAAACTACAGGAAAGCCAGATGCCAAATCAGGAAATTTACTTGCTTACCGATAACCGCATGGAAGCTGTGAAACTAAAATCCTCAGTCCCCCTTGCCACAATTCCGCTTCCTGAAAGTGCAGATTACGAAAATATAGCCTGCACCGCAGTGAAAGTGCTGCCTCAGTTAGTGGATAAACGTCGCCAGCAAACCATCCAGTTCACCCTTGAGAATCACGGGCAGAGAGAGCGCAAAGAAGTACTGGTTAAGGCTGTATTGGGTGAAATAAAAATGGCAGAGAAGTTTGTTAACGTACCAGCCCGCCAAAGTATTACCGAAACCATCAGCGTAGAAGTGCAAAACGAAGGCTGGCAAAGCGGGTATATCGAGATTACCGACGAAAGGCAGAACAAGGATAACCGTAACTATTTTGCCTTCCCCTATTACAGCAAACCGCGTTTGGCAGTAGTTTCGCTAAGCAGTAATTTACCGTACATTCTTTCCTCGTTTTTAAGTGTTTATAGCGGAGCAACAGTGCCGATAATCCGTCCTGATGCCTTGTCTATAAATGCTTTGGACAATTATTCTTTGATCGTGGTTTACGATTGCGGCACATTAACGCCAAAGCTGAGAGATATATTCACCAATCTCACAGCCCGCAAAACGGGGGTACTGTTCTGTTCCGGAAACACAATGGCAGCCGATCTGAAGGCATATCTAAACAGTGCTTTCAGCTTGGATATTAAAGAGCGTAGCACCAAAGCTATCAGCATCGATGCCATTAACAAACACCATTATGCCAGCTCTATGATAGCCGATAAACAGCTAAAAAACAATGTGATAGCCGATTACTGGCAGGCAACCTCCAAGGGCTCTAATGCCATTATTTCTGCTCAGAATATACCTTTGGCGGTATCAAGTGGGAAACAAAGCTTGTGGCTGTGGAATATTGCCAGTTCCCAAAATCCCTTTTTCATCGATCCCGCTTTTCCCGTGTTTGCCTTCCGCACTCTGGATTATCTGGCTACCAGTGAAATCCCGGAAACAGAACATCATTTGGGTGATATCCTCAGTTTTGATAGGCTTAAACTGCCTGAAGGGGAAACGGTATCGAACCGGAAGCATCTGGTAACTGAGCCAGGAATATACATCCTGGAGCCAGATACACCTCGTGCCAGTGCACTTGCTGTAAATATCGATTATCTGGATTCACAAGCGCGTGATAATCCCCCCACAGGCGTAAAAAACTTAGGGAAAAACTGGCAGGACAAGCTGTTTTTCTCGCGGCTGGGGCACGATCTCTGGAAAATCCTGTTAGCTATCGCCTTTGCTTTGGTTATTCTGGAACTGATTATCGTTAAAATGGAAGAATCCCGCTCCGGGGGCTGAGTTGACCACCGAATACACCGAAAACACCGAAGTAGAGCAGGACGCCGCTTCTGCGCATCACTTGAGGTAAACCATGATCTTAGAAAAAATTACAGACCCAAAGCTAATCCATGGGCTTAAACCCAACGAACTGATCTTGTTAGCCAAAGAAGTTCGTGCCCGCATCGTGGAAGTAGTATCCCAAACCGGTGGACACCTTGCACCCAGTTTGGGGGCGGTGGATTTAACTATTGCCTTGCTGAATGTCTTCGACCCCCTAAAAGACAGGATTGTTTGGGACGTGGGGCATCAAAGCTATGGCTGGAAGATACTTACTGGGCGTAATGCGGAATTTGCCACTTTGCGCCAGCTAAACGGCATCAGCGGATTCACCAACCGGGATGAAAGCCCCTACGATGCATTCAGTACAGGGCACAGCAGCACCTCTATCTCTGCTGCTTTGGGCATTGCTTGTGCTCGCGACCTAAAGCGGGAAAGCGGCCATTGCGTCGCAGTAATTGGTGATGGCGCATTAACGGGTGGAATCAGCTTCGAGGCTCTAAACCACTCTGGTCATTTGCAAAAGAACAATTTTATCGTGATCCTCAATGATAACGCCATGTCCATCTCCAAAAACGTAGGTGGCTTGCAGCGATACATGGCACGCATGATGGCAAGTAGATCGTATAACACGCTAAAGCAACAAATCTGGGATCTCAGTGGCAGCCTTCCCTCCAGCATTCGCCGTAGATTCATCTATGGCGCGCAAAAGCTGGAAGAATCCATGATGAATATCCTGGTGCCCAATATTATCTTTGAAGACCTCGGTTTTAAATACGTTGGGCCTATTGATGGCCACGATATTGAACGCCTGTTACCCATTCTGAGCAGAGTAAAAGACTTCATGGTTGGCCCGGTGCTGATCCATGTGGTTACCCAAAAAGGCAAGGGCTACGCACCTGCAGAGAAGAATGCGTCCTTATTTCACGGCATTGGTCCCTTTGAAGCTAAAAGTGGAAAAACTGCCTGCAGCGGCAAAGAAAGCTGGAGTGAAATGATGGGCAAATCCTTGATTCGTCTGGCTGAAAGTGACGATAGGATAGTAGCCATCACAGCCGCTATGGCTGCAGGAACGGGACTAAGCGCCTTCGAGCAAAAATTCCCGGAGCGTTTCTTCGATGTGGGCATTGCCGAACAGCATGCTGTTACTTTGGCGGCGGGTATGGCAAGCAAGGGTATGAAACCTTTTGTAGCCATCTATTCCACCTTTATGCAACGTGCCCTGGATCAGGTGATTCACGATTGTGCCATGCCTCGTTTGCCTGTAGTGTTTTGCATCGACCGGGCAGGGTTGGTAGGCGAAGATGGGGCAACCCATCATGGTGCCTTCGATATTGCTTTCCTTAGCTTTATCCCCAATTTGGTGATTCTATCTCCCGAAAATGCCGAAGAATTATCTGAAATGCTGGCTTGGGCGGCAGCTTACACGCTTGGACCCATAGCTATCCGTTATCCCAGAGGCACTGCTAAATGCATACCATCTGAACTGTCAAACACACCTTTCGATCCCTTCCAGCCGGTAATTATGCCTGGGGTTACAGAAAAACAGCCGGGCAAAGAGGCTGTAGCGCTTATTTGCACTGGAGACGCTTTTAATCTTGCCGAATCTATCTGG
>JAVEUB010000208.1:0-5440 GCA_034005785.1 Cloacimonas sp. (SeqCode)
TGTGCTCTTCCGATCTATGAAGCCACCTCGATTGGCAAAGTGCACAGCTTCTATGGTAATTTTGCCATACAGGTGCGTGCCTATATTTACATCAAAATGCTCGGTGCTATTGGCCTGCGCCGTGTGTCTGAAAATGCTATTTTAAATGCGAACTATCTGATGAAACGCCTGGCTCCATATTACCACATTCAGCATCAGGAATACTGCATGCACGAATTTGTGATGGATGGCACCAAGCAAAAAAGGGAGCAGGGCATCTCTACTCTGGATATCGCCAAGCGATTGCTGGACAAGGGATATCATGCCCCCACGATATATTTCCCGTTGATCATTCCGGAAGCGATGATGGTGGAACCCACCGAAACGGAAAGCCTGGACAGCATGGACGCTTTTGTGGAGGCGATGATTGAAATTGCCAAGGAATGCGAAACGAATCCGGAACTGCTGCACGAAGCACCGCTTTGCACTCCGGTGCGCAGAGTTGATGATGTGCGCGCGGTAAAAATGCTGGATCCCATCTTTGCGATTGAAGATTAGACCCTAAACACTTTAGGAGAGAGAATGAAAAGACTTATTTTGATAATAGCCGTCCTGATGGGCGTACTAAGTATGGGCTATGCTCAGGCTGTGAAACTCGGCTACGTAAATACAGACCGCTTGTTGCTGGATAGCAATGAAGCCGGGGAAGTTGCCAAGCTGTTTGCCCTGGATAAACAGAACTGGACTACGCAAGTGCGTGATATGGATGATCAGATTAAGCAGATGGAACGAGATTTTGAAATCCGTAAGCTTACCATGAATGACGCCACCAAGCGTGAAACACAAAGCGCAATCGATACCAAGAAAGCAGAAGCAGGCAGGCTGCTGGAAGAATACTTTGGCGATGGTGGCAAAGCAGAACAGCGCTATCGCGAGCTTATCGACCCTCTAACCAAGAAAATTCACGATTTGATCATCAAAACTGCGCAGGATGAGAAATACACGATGATTTTTGACACCAGTATGGGCAGCGTGCTCTATGCCATGCCTACCATTGATCTTACCGATCAGATTCTGTTGGAGCTGAACAAGGATACTGTTAAACCCACTGAACCGGAGCTAAAGCCACCGGTTGAAACGCCTCCGGAAGGTTCAGGAGAATTCAAACCGCCCGAAATATCTGAACCGAAAAAGCCGTAACTGACTTATGAAATGCTTTAAGAACGCGCTTAGCCCCGGGCAGATTCAACAGATCACTGGCGGAGAATTGCGTAATGCCGCAGCAGACCCCTTGCATAAAGTGTGCGAACCTTTTGAAGCTGATGCACAAAGCATTATCTTCCTGGAACAGGAAAAGCTGCTGGATAGCATAGCTTCTGTAGCAACTGGCTTGATAATAACCACCCGAGATTATGCTGAAAAGCTGGAAGGCAAAGCTCTGCTGCTGGTGGATAAACCCTATTTTAGCCTGATGCTACTAATTAGCTATTGGCAAAAACTGGAAAGCAGGAACTTTGAATACAAGATACATGCAAGTGCTGTTGTAGCCGAGGATATTCGCTATGAAGGAGAAGTGTTCATCGGTGCGGGAGTAGTTATCGGCAGTGGCTGCGTGCTGGGAAAAGGGGTTATCATAGCAGAAGGCTGCAGCATTGCAGAGAATGTATCAATTGGCAGCGGGACAAAGCTTTACCCACGGGTAACGATCTATGAAGATTGTGTGATTGGCAAAAATTGCCTGCTGCATAGCGGAGTGGTTATCGGTGCTGATGGCTTTGGATTCATGCTGATGGAAGGTATCCAACAGAAGATTCCCCAAATTGGCAATGTTACTATGGGTGACTTTGTGGAAATCGGTGCCAATAGCTGTATTGATCGCGCCACTTTGGGTAGCACGAAAATCGGTACGGGTACTAAGATTGATAATTTGGTGCAGATCGGCCACAATTGCATTATCGGCCAGCACAGCATTCTGTGTTCGCAAGTTGGGCTTGCCGGCAGCACAGTTGTAGGTGATTATGTATATCTTGCGGGTCAGGTTGGAGCTGCTGGGCACATTAAGATAGGCAGCAGAGCCATGATTGGGGCTCAATCTGGGATTGTGAATGAAGTGCCGGAAGATGCGCGTTACTTTGGTTCTCCAGCTATGGATGCTGGGGCGATGAAACGGATATTTGCCACCCAAAAGAAACTTCCAGAGATGTATCGGGCTTTCCTGAAAGCTCAAAAAGGTTAAATACCGGTGATCACTAACTAACTAATCCAAGATAGGAGACTTTGTGGAATATAAACATACGATTGGCGGTGAAGCCTCTTACACAGGGATCGGGCTTCATTCCGGAGAAATCAGCACCATTCGCTTTAAAGCTGCCGGGCCAGATGAAGGCATTGTGTTTATCCGTACGGATTTGCCCAACCGACCAGAAATTCCTGCGGATATTGATCATGTTGTGGATATCTCCCGAGGCACTACTATCGGGCTTAAAGGCGCTACAGTTGGCACAATTGAGCATGTGCTGTCTGCCATTAAAGGCTTGCGCATCGATAACATCCGGATCGAGATTGATGGACCTGAAGCACCGGTTGCGGATGGTTCACCCATCGTGTTTATGAATCTGTTGCGCCAATGCCATAGCGTGAAACAAGATAGCGAACGGATCTTCTTTGAGCTGGATGCTCCCATCAGCTTTTCTGCCCCCGAAGATAATGTGGATATCGTGATAGTGCCTTCGAACGAGCTAAAAATAACCTTTATGATCGATTACAAGCATCCTTATCTGGGTACGCAATACACCTGGCTGCCAAGCCTGAATTATTACGAAAAGGAATTTGCCGGAGCGCGTACATTCTGCTTTATCAACGAGATTTTGTACTTGAAAGACAAGGGCTTAATCAAGGGTGGCTCGCTGGAGAATGCGCTTGTAATAGCCGAGCCTGATATGGGCGAAGCGGAACTGAAACACCTGCAAGATGTATTTGGCTATCACAAACCTGTAACCGTTTCTTCCGAAGGGATTTTGAACAGCCATGCGCTGCGCTACCATAACGAGTTTGTGCGCCATAAAGTTGTAGATCTGCTGGGCGATATTGCCCTTTTGGGGATGCCGATAAAAGGGCATATTCTGGCAGCCCGCAGCGGGCACAAAACCAACGTGGAACTGGTGAAAAAACTGCGCCAGATACAAAAGAAGAACGAGCTTAAAAAGCTTTACCAGAAAGGTAAAAGTGATGAGGTGGTGTTCGATATCAATGCCATCATGCGCATTATTCCACACCGCTATCCCTTCCTGCTGGTAGATAAAATTATCGAGTTTGTCCCCGGCGAATCGCTGGTGGGGATAAAAAACGTAACCATCAACGAACCGTTTTTCCAAGGGCATTTCCCGGGGCATCCCATTATGCCGGGAGTGCTTATAATCGAAGGCATGGCACAGGCAGGGGGGATTATGCTGCTGAATCAGTTTGATAACCCACAGGATTATGTAGCCTACTTTGCCTCGATTGATAATGTGAAATTTCGCAAGCCGGTAATGCCGGGGGATTGCCTGCGCTACGAATTGAAGGTGATATCCCTGAAGAAAACCCTGGCGAAAATGCATGGTGAAACCTTTGTAAACGGAGAAAAAGTGGCCGAGGGCGATTTCCTGGCTATGATTATGGAGAAAGAGAAATGAGCCAAATTCATCCTACAGCTGTGATCCAGGATGGTGCACAGATAGGCGAGAACTGCATAATAGGTGCGTACTGCAATATCGGAAGCAACGTGGTTTTGGGCAGTAACAACCACCTTATTTCCAATGTGATTATCGATGGACACACCACAATCGGTGATGGTAACAAAATTTCACCCTATGCAGTATTGGGAACAGACCCGCAAGATCTTAAGTTCGGTGGTGAGCCTACCCGCCTGCGTATTGGTAAAAACAATACGATTCGCGAGTTTGTAACGATCAACCGCAGCAATCAGATGGAAGAAGATACCGTGATCGGTAATAATAATTTGCTGATGGAATATGTACATATTGCGCATAACTGCCAGATCGGTTCTTTTTGCGTGATAGCCAATGTTGTGCAATTTGCGGGACACGTGCATGTACACGATAATGCTACCATCGGCGGAATAACTGCGGTACATCAGTTTGTACATATTGGTGCCCATGCTTTTGTGGGTGGTGCATCAGCCGTGAAAAAGGACATAGTTCCCTTTTCCCGTGGACAGGGAAATCCCTACAAAACTGTTGGACTAAACAGCGTGGGGCTAATGCGCAAAGGCTTTTCTAACGAAACAATTGGCGGTATAAAAGAGATTTATAATCTATTCTACCGTAGAGGCCTCAATACTACTCAGGCGTTGGCAAAAGCCAGTGATATTACCGATCTCAGCCCTGAACAACAGATATTTATAGATTTTGTTATACATGCAGAGCGCGGGATTTCTACTTAATAAACCGCTAAAGGGGAATCAAATTAATTTGCCTATGCCCTTTTTACTTGTCCTGATGTTGCTGCTTGGCATCAGTCTGAACGCGGTTACAACCGTTCCCAAGGTCGATATAAACCGATATCTGGGTCGGTGGTATCAGTTTGCCTATTTTCCCAATAGCTTTCAACCCAAAGATTGCGGCTTGGTGGTTGCCGAATATTCGCTAAATTCTAAGGGTGATATTGTGGTTTTGAACACCTGCTATGCCGATAAAGAAGGGAAACAAATCAAGAAACAGGCTACAGGTAAGGCGTATCGGGTGAAAGGCAGCAGCTCTAAACTGAAGGTAAGCTTTTTTTGGCCTTTTAAGGGTGATTATTGGATTGTGAAACTGGATAAAGACTACAAATATTCCGTGGTAAGCGATCCTAAACAGAAATACCTGTGGATTTTAGCCCGCAGTCCACGGCTCGATAGACAAAGCTATCAGGAAATATACGATTATCTGAAAAAATATGGCTGGGATATGAGTAAACTGGATATCACCGGCACTTTTGAATAGATAGCTGTGGAATGCTGGGCTGGGGAATGCTGGGGCTGTGGAATGCCAGGGCTGTGGAATGCTAGGGCTGTGGAATGCCAGCGTCCTCGCTGGCAAGGACTGTTGGCGTCTCGCCGACAGTGAAAAGTGCAGGCTATGCCTTCTCTTAAACAGCTAACAAACTGCCGACGTGGACGTCGGCAGGACCTTTCCAGCGAGGACGCAGGAACTCCTATAAACTGACACCCAAAGCTGCAAGTTGTGACACAAGGGGAAAGTGGGGATAAGGCTTTGATTGGTGGTGATTTATATAGGACTGGCTTTGGAAATGTCCAAGCGCCTATTTGGACGTTTTTGGACTGTTTGCTGACAAGATTGCTGCAAATTAGCGAGGCGTTTGGACAGGCTTTGGAAAGAGCAGTTGGGAAATCGGAACTTTGAAATTAGAAAAAGCGCAATTGGAGTGCGATTGTGCCGATCAGGAAAGCTCCGTAATT
>JAVEUB010000209.1:0-5420 GCA_034005785.1 Cloacimonas sp. (SeqCode)
CCTTGTCCTCACCTTGCTCTAACCAAGGTGAGGACAAGGTAAGCCATGGGATAGCCGAGGTATAGGCTTGCAAACAATAGACATACAATAAGTTTGCATGATTCTTCCAAAATTGGAAAATGGACTAAAAACTGCAACTTTCACACAAGGAAAAAAACCGAGCTGAATACCTCTGGCATAAACCTGTAATTCTCCCAGTTTTTACATGAAAATGGATGTACCTCTAAATTTGGGCGCACGCGTATCGCGCCCCTACAATAACATGTGCTAATTTTCATTATCAGTAGTGAAATCGCAATTTTCATGGTTGTTTCTCTGTTATTACTGTTTTAGCATCGTCATTCTCCAAGAATCTGGCTTGAAACCAGTGACGAGGACAAAGAAAGTGAATGCTTGAAGAAGCTGGCTAAGCTCTATGGGCATTTTATGTAAATCTGTGCTTGCCCTTCAGAAAAAAAAACGGTGATCTAATTTGAAATTTCACTTGATACATTGTACCTGATTTGCCTAAACCACAGTTCTCTGCATAACACAATTGACTTGACGTGATTGCAGATGCGTGAAAAATGGTAATCAGATAGAACGTAGGGTCATTAAGATGTTATGAACAAATGAGTTACGCATACTTAAACAACAAGCAATAAACCCTGGATAAAGGACAAAATACCAAAATGAGAAACCTAATTATTACAACATTACTGTCAGTATTCGTTGCCTCTGCATTATTGGCAGCGGGACCTGGAAACGTTAGCAGCGGCTTACAGATGTGGCTGGATGCAAACGCATTAAGCCTAAATAACAATGATCCCGTTAGCAGTTGGACTGATATGAGCGGGAATACCAAACACGCCACCCAAGATACTTTAGCCTTGCGCCCGCTGTATAAAACTAATATGATAAATGGCAAACCTGCGATTGTGTTTGACGGCTTAACCGATGGCACGGGGGATTATCTGTTTATAGATGGCAATCTCGTGGTGAATACAAACTACACCATTCTTGCGGTAGTAAAACGCACTTCCAGTTCCCCTTCTTCGCTTCACATGTTTTTGGGGGGTAGCGAAAAATCTCAGAACAAGAATCTACATGTTGGGTGGCGAACGAATAACACCTTCACGCATGCCCAATACACCAACGATTACGATATGAGAGTTGCAAATTATGCTGCGGCTGCTTCGGCTAACATCTTCTCCCTCAGGCATTCCGCCACACTTGGTAATGATACTTATATTAATGGCGCATTACGTGGCTTGAATATGAATGCAGAAAGCTCTGCCAGGTTTACCCACCTAAGCAATTGGCAAGGTGCCTCCATAGGCAGATACATAGACGGCAGCATTAACAACAGGCTTAATGGCTGGGTGGCAGAGCTAATTATATACAATCGCTATCTTTCTGAAACAGAACGCAAAGCTGTGGAAGCTTATCTTGCAGGCAAATACGCGCTAACTGTGTATGACACTGCAACTCCGGAGCATTATACCAATATGTTTGAAATAGCAGTGAAAAATCCTTCTCCTTTAACTCAAACTAAGGAATCGGGCGGGCTAACATTACAGGGTACTTATCTAACGGCTTTTGCCAGAATTCGTGCCGGGCATGATGCAGCCGAAGGCACGTCCACCACCTTCAATCCCGATGCGCTAAGCTACCCTAATTTCATGAGACTAAAAAGAGAGTGGTTCATGGAGTTCACAAGCTCAAACATAAGCACGGTTTACAGCTTTGATCTGGAAACTCTGCTTCCCGATTTCGGCACCCCTTCCGGTGATAAGTACCGCTTGCTGTATAGAGCCGATAACAACAGCAACTATAGTATTATCAGCAGCAGTCCCTCCATAAACGGTAAGATAATATCTTTCACGGTGAATCCGATGGTGCCTGTTAGCAACAGCGGACTCTATGCGCTTGGAACTTTGGATAATGACGAAAGCACCCTTCCTGTGGAGCTCTCTTCTTTTATGGGTTTGCTTACCCCTGACAATAATGTGCGTTTGGAGTGGATTACCCAATCCGAAACAGGTATCTGCGGATTTTATGTGCTGCGCAGTAGCAGCACTGATGTGGTTACCGCTGCTCAGATAAGCTCACTTATTCCCGCAAACAACGGTTCCGGATCAAATCATTATGATTACACCGATACGGAGCTAAACGATGATGGCACCTATTACTATTGGCTGCAAAGCAATAACCTTGATGGCAGTTCAGAGCAATATGGTCCCGTAGCCGTAGAATATCATACAATAGGTGAAATCCCAACTCCGGGTATTCCCATCGTTACAGGACTAACAAGTGTTTATCCTAATCCTTTCAATCCTTCCGTGAGCATTAGCTATGCCCTGAAACAAAGCGCAGATGTGCAAATAAGTGTTTTCAACATGAAAGGGCAAAAAGTTAAGCAATGGTATCTGCCCATGCAAAAAGAAGGGCATAGCACATTGGTGTGGAACTCTCAGGAGTTTCCCAGTGGGGTGTATCTGCTTTGTTTTGTTAGCGGAAACCATAAGGAAACTAAGAAAATCACTATAGCAAAATAGGTATCTATTTCAAGCTTAGCAAGCATTGTACATATACTGGCATTCCTCCGTTTTTTCCTGTCATTCCTGCGGAGGAGCTTGTGTGAGAACGTTTTGTTATTCCTGCGGAGGCAGGAATTCAGCCCATTTATAAGGTCTGTAAGAACTGAAGATAGATGCTTATACTGCAATGCTTTATTTGTGTCATCCCTAATGTGATTTATCAGGTCTGGATTCCCGCCTCCACGGGAATGACAGAATGTTTTGCAGTTTTCCCACAGCCTCCTCCGCAGGAATGACAGGAAAAAATGGGGGAATACCAGGCAAGTTTTAGCTTGACAATAAAACCATCTTGCATTTCAAGGTACTTTGACTGCACATTGTGATAGTTATACATTACTAAATAAAAAGGAAGCCTTATGAAGTTTCAGAATACGATAGATAGCATTACAGCCCTTGATGCAAGAATACACAATCCCGCCAGACTGATGATTATCTATCTACTAAGTAAGAACAATGCGCTGGATTACTTGCAGTTGATGCGGGAAACAGGGCTAAGCTCCGGCAATATCACTACTCACTTAAGCAAGCTGGCGGAAAGTGGTTTCATTACGATTAACAAGAGTTTTATCGGACGTAAACCAAATACTAATATCAGCATAACAGAAAGCGGAACTGAAGCTTACCGCATGTGGGGCAAAAACATCCTGCATGCTTTGCCTGAAGATACTCTGCACAAGCTATGCACGCATTTTCTTAGTTCGGTAATGGTACAGAAAAACAGTGCTTTTCCTGTATTAGAATGGTATCCCTCTCTGCTAAGCGGACAGCCTAATTTCCTGTTGCGAGACAAATTCCGTAACAGTGTATGCATTCCCCCCATTGAGGGGCATTTGCCTTTTTAACTTACCAATAATGTTGCAAGATACTACAAAGGAGTAGATATGATCGAGAGTCTAAAACGGATGACTGGCAAAATAGATGCCGATTATTTCGATATCCGCTACGAAACTAAGCAAGTGGAGCGGGTAGTAATGAACAAAAACGAGATTCGCAGTTGCGGATCGAACCTTGGAGATGGCTATGTACTGCGCGTGCTGAAAAACGGTGGACTTGCCACAGTTAGTTTTACCAAACCGGAGCAAGCCGAAATAGCCATTAAAAAGGCTATGGAAAATGCCGTGGTATTGGCTGCAAACCTTAGTACACCAAAGAAAACGGCTGCTGCACCCAAAGTTATTGCTACCGTTAAAGCCAAACTGGTGGAAGACCCACGCCAGATACCTTTAGCAGAAAAGCTTGCCATAGTAAAAAGCTATTCGGATTTGCTGTTCAAGCAGCCTAAAATAGCCAATGTGGAAGCCTATTACTACGATGTGTATCGCAACAAATACTTCTACAACAGCGAAGGCAGCGAAATTAACGAAGAGCTGGTAACCGTTAAACTCGCTGGTGGCATAGTAAGCCAGGAAGGCAGCTTAACCCAAACAGTACGTATGGCTTTTGGTGGCAGCAATGGTTTCCAGAAGGTGCGTAACCGTGAACAGGAAGCCCTGGAAACAGCCAAAATAGCAGCAGACCTGCTGGATGCAGAACCCGTAACTGCCGGAACCTACAACATGATTCTGAATCCCGGTATAGCCGGTGTGTTTACGCATGAAGCATTCGGCCATTTCTCGGAAGCGGATATTGTGCGTGATTTGCCTGCCTTGCGGGAAAAGATGCAAATCGGCACCAAGATAGGCTCGGACATCCTGAATATTATCGACGATGCCACCATGGCCGACCAACTTGGTTACTACATGTATGACGATGAAGGCGTGGCAGTAAGAAGAGTTAACCTGATGACCAATGGCGTTTTAACTGGCAGATTGCACGACCGTTTTACCGCTGCCGAGATGAACGAGCCGATCAGCGGGCATGCTATCGCAGAAGATTTTCGCTATGCCCCAATCGTGCGCATGGGCAATATCTTCATTCAGCCCGGAACCAATAGCTTTGCAGAAATGCTGGCAGCTATGGGCGATGGCTTGTACATCTGTGAAGCTATGGGTGGCCAAACCTCCGGCGAAAACTTCACCTTTGGTGCAAATTACGGCTACATTGTGAAGAATGGCAAGCTGTGCGGCATGATCCGTGATATCAATATCCTGGGCAACTTGTATAAAACCCTGAACAGCGTACACATGATAGGCAACGATTTCGTGCTGGATGAATCAGGTGGCTGTGGAAAAGGCCAAACAAACATTCGTTCTTGCCTGGGTGGTCCGCACGTGTACTTCAAGGCTTTAACCGTGGGAGGTAAATAATGGAAAAGCTGCTAAACCTTGCTGCTAAGGAAGTTGACCAAGCCGAAGTGTATCATGAAAGCGACACCAGTGATGATATTGGGTTCAACGATGGCAAGCTGGAAAAAGCCGATACCTCTATGAGTGCTGGACTTGCCCTACGGATCATTAAAAACGGCAAAATGGGGCTGGCACATACACGCAACCTGCTGGATCCACAAGCACTTATTAAACAAGCTCTGCTTTCCGCAGAGAATGGTGTGGAAGTAGGTTTGCGCTTTCCAAAAACTACCCATGTCCCAATAATGAATGCCTATAGCCCGGCAATCGAGAAGATCAACAAGAAAGACATTATTGCTGAAGGCAGGCGCATAATTGATTACATCCGCAGCAAAACCGAGGGGCAGATCAATCTTGGTTTTGATTATTCCACTTCCCAAACTGGGATCATGAACAGTGCCGGAACTTCGTTAAGCCAGAAGAGCTCTTATTTCAGTGCCTTTGCGATGATGATCTTCCCCGGCACTGGCTCTGGCTTGTTCAAATTCAATCTGGGTATGGATTACAACACCATCAGCAAGGAAGACCTGGATGAATTGATCGAGCTGTATATCCT
>JAVEUB010000210.1:0-5332 GCA_034005785.1 Cloacimonas sp. (SeqCode)
GTTGGGGTGCTGGGGTGATGGAGTGTTGGGGTGCTGGGGTGCTGGAGTACTGGAGTGTTGGAGTGCTGGGGTGTTGGGGTGATGGAGTGTTGGGGTGTTGGGGTGATGGGGTGTTGTAGGGGCGCATTGCGTGCGCCTAAGCCCGCAGATTAGCCCGCGTTTTTAACTCAAGCTATTGCTAATCAAGGAAAAAGCTGATAGTTTGCTGACCGCTTCACTGCAAATTTTTAAGTCAAAATCGCTCGTAGGCATGAATTACCCTTGGAGCGTGTTTGACTTATAGTTTTGCCGAATGTGCTATCAGCTCCATTAGCTATCCTCTATCTTCAATTGTCACACCAGCTTTCGGCAAAACTATGAGTTAAACCGCGGATTGCAGGATAACGGGAGATAGCAAGATATCTGGTTACTTCGTAGCCAGGATCATAGCTCAGGTTTTACTGTTGTCGCGTAGCCCGCGTTTTAACTCAAAAATTTGCGCCCCAGAGTTAGTGTGAATATTTTCAACTCTTTCTGGCGCAAATTTTTAAGTCAAATTCGCTCGTAGGCATGTAGCCCGCGTTTTAAGTCAAAATCGCTCAATAGCTTTTTCCCTTCTCTATTTCATCATCAGCATTTTCCCGGTTTGCTTGAAAAAGCGGTTCGATAACTGGTACAGGTAAACTCCGCTTCCTGCAGGTCTATCATCCTCGTTCAAACCATCCCAGAATATCTGGTTAATCCCTTTTGCTGCAACTCTTACGGAAATACTGCGAACTAATCTACCCTTCAGATCATAGATATTTAGCACGAAATCCCGATCCTGGGTATCATACACTTCAAATCTGATAACAGTGGAGGGGTTAAAGGGATTGGGATAATTCCCCAACAAGCGAAATCCAGCGGTAACCGGTGGTGTTACATCATCTGTGTCGTGCTCTTCTTCTGGAGTGTCCACTTCACCTCCCGAGAAACTTGTAAACGTACACAATACCCCGTAATCCACACTAATACTAACTATTTGATCGTGTAGAGCTATTGCTGCGGAAGAGTTTGGGGGTAGCTGGTAGTAAAGATTCAGCAGGTGCTCGATCTTCAGTTTAGCCCATAGTTTCATCAGGAACACATTTTGTGGCACAGCTTCAGCGCTGAGATCAGAATTGTAATGATAATTTACCGGAGTTCCCAAAGCATTACCATTTATGTCGTAAGATAAGGTTGTGGTGTTTTGAGCGTAACGCCCGCACAACAAAACCTGAGTACCCAAATACAGATTTGGCAGTGGAAAAGGATACACTTCTGAAATAGTGCCGGTGCTTTGATCGATACTTAGGATGGGACTAAGGAGAATTGGATTCTTTATTTTTACGTAAAAATCAATCAGCGTATCTTCCAAATCATTTAATCCCACATACGTAGCCATCCCACTATTAGCAGCAGAGATCAGCGACAACAACTGGAAATTTACGTTGGTGCCTGCACCAAAACAGAAGATGTTGATCAACCTGCCCGTGCCTTGCACCAAGGTATTCACATGATCTACCAGGGCAGTTGTATTCACAATGCCCACTCCGGGAATGCCTTTGCTAAGAAACACCACAATACTTGCTGCATCTGCAGGCGCAGCGGTAAATTGCGGAATTGCTGTATCAAAAGCGCCTGAAATGTTGCAAGAGCCTTGCGGATTGAGATTGTTGATATAGGCAATTGCCAGATTTCGGTTTACTTCATTAAAGGGGACATGATTTACGGCAAAAGTGCTGGCTACGGTGGAAAAATCCACAATATTGAAGTAATCTCCGGCATTCAGGTTCGTAATCATGTATGTTGCTGCGTTTTTGGCTTGCTCCATGGAAGCGCCAAACATGGTAGTGCTTCTATCCATTACAAAAGTGAAGTACTTCTGAATCACTGCTCCGCTTGGTTCCGGCTCCACTATGGACATGAAGAACCCATCCCCCAATTCATCGGGTACATACTGCGAATCTATCACAGTGCTAAAAGTGCTAGCGCCAAGATTATCCATCGCCAGCGTGTAAGTAAGCTCTATATTGTGATCGGGAATAAATCCCTGCACATTTAGCTGTGCTGTAGCGGAGTTGCCATTTATCTGGATATCTGCATTGGGATAGTTCTCCACCGTTAAATCCGTTATCGTGCGTCCCCCGTTTATGCTTACATTTACGTTCAGGCTATCCAGAGCAGGATTGGAGAGGTATCTGTAATCCGCTGGGAAGGTATAGGATACTGCTCCATTAGCATACTTCAGCAGCTGCACATATTGCAGCTCAAAGATCAGTTCCGCCCCGGCAAGTAAAGGTTCGCTGATGGCAAAGACTACAGGTGTTTTACCCAGATATGATTCGATAAATGGGTTCATTGTAGTTCCGGGTGGCACAATTGTTCCCTGGCTTCCAGGAACAATTTCTGCTTCATGCCACACCCCATTTATCTGCCATTTCAGGCGGGTTGCACTGGCGTCAGGACTTAAAGGGAAGGCAAAAACAGTGGGAGAAGGGCTGCCTGTTTGATTGTGAAATCTTGCCTTAGTGGTGGTGATGGCAACCTGATTTTGGATAGAAACATCCAGATTGCACTGCTCCAAATTGAAATATGTGCCGATTACAGCATTTGTAATAAGAATCCCGCTGGCATACATCATAGCGCTAAGGGCAAGGACGAGGCATACTATTAATAGCTTTTTCATTTTTCTTCTCCCTTATTTCGAGTACATAATTTTGCCGCTTGCGGCGTGGTTTGCGTTGGAAATGCGGTATAAATACAAGCCGCTGCTTACGGTTCTTCCATTTTTGTCTCGGAAATCCCATTTGCACGTTCTTTCGCCTTTGTCCATCATCTCATCTGCCAAAACCCTTATCAATTGCCCCTTCAGGTTATAAATATTAAGCGTTACCGGCATGGGGTTTGCCAGCGTGAAACAGATATTGGTAAAGGCAGCATTCCTGGAATTGGCATAAACGGGATTGGGGAAAACTTTATTATTCACAATCGCGTTTGTCCAGCCGGATTGAGCATGCATTGCCGGGTTTGCCATCACCCTTTGCGGATTATCAGAGTTTCCATAATAGCTTTTCAATCCATTTGTTTGCGTACTACAGATGTAATATTCCACTCCCAAAGTTCCCAAATCTTCTTCTATAGCCGCAATTGTGCCGTTCATGGCGGCTGCTACGTACACCAGAGAACCAATCGGGCGGTAATTTAGCTCCAGGGTAAACATATTGGGAGCACCGCAATCCACTCCTATCTGAAATCCCCAGGCTACGCTGTATTGTGCACTTGCATTGCTGAAACTGGCATGTGCGTTTGGCGCAATTGCCAGCGAAAATGGTCTATTCTGAGGTTCGGAGCTGGGAAGAGTAATACTTGTTTGCCCATCTGTGGCTGCGAGATAATACTCGATAAATTCACCACTTACTTGAGCAGCGGGGATTATCGCCTGATAGGTATTATTGCCAGTAGCCACAAGCGCAGTCTGCGTGAACTGCGATATCCCGTTACGCCGCCAGAACAGAGTGCCACTTTGTATTAGGGGAGCAACTCTGTCGGTTATTTGCACCGAAACGGTAAACGCAGTATTTGCCGGCACGGAAGCAGTATCTAAGGCAATCAATGCAGCGTTTCTTGCTATTGCCGGTGATATACCCGGCAGGTAGTAAGCATAGGCTTCGGCAGAGCTGTTATTCATAGTGGCACTCAGCTTTATCGCTCTGGTCATAGGATCGGTAAGCGGAATCGCGGTTTGGTAATGAATCGTGTATAGCGACGAGATATAAGCGCCGATTTCCTGAATAATGCCATTAAAATTATCGTATATATGGTAGTAGGTGCCATTGGGATTGGCCTGTTCCGCAATGGGAATATACTGTTGTTGTGAGTCTGTGTTGATGATGTTAAATATCGGGAAAGCCACTATATTATTGGGTATCAAGCGTTGTGCCAAAAGGTCACCTACCGTCCAAACGGTAACGTTATCAGCTTGATGAGCCGGGGCGTCTGTAAGCATTATCATCACTCTGGATGCACCAGGACGCCAGTTAAACACCGAACCTTCGGCCATGGCTTCCAGTTGGTTTTCGGGGCCATCACCTCCACCGCCAATACCATGCTCACCTAAACAAATGTTATTGATAATCCCCATAATCTGGGCGAAATCGGTATAGAACGAGTATTGATTGTAAACATACACAATATCGCCAAAGACCACGAAACCTATCCGATAATCAACGTTTTGAGAATTGAGGAAGGTCATGAAATTCTGCATGTTAAGCCTTACGGTTTCAATCTCGTCACCCATGCTACCTGTTACATCCAGGACAAAAACGATATCTGCTGTGGAAATAAGCGCTTCATCATCGGGAGTAATTACCGTAAACAGATTATCTTGCAGCACTTCATTTTCGCTGAGGCTGAAATTGCTGGTGATGAGATCTGTTACATGCCCGCTGGGGTTATCCACTGCAGCAGTAAGATACACCGAAGGCAGATTGGCAATATTCACCGAACTGATATGCATCTCCATCTCCAAAGGCTCTACAGCCTCTATTTGGAGATCATCCACATACCACCCTGCTCCGGGAACGGTAGCATCAGAGTTTAGCTTGAAGACAAGGGTGATTTGCTGGTTCTGATAGCGGGACAGATTGAGCGCAGTTTCCCTCCATAAGCCATCGCTGGTACCGGTTCTGGCATCAATGCGGGATGCAGAACTACCCACTTGCACCTCCACATAGCCAAAATCGTAATCGCTTTCCAGCTGAAACCATTCTTTGAACTTCAGCTCTATATAGCTGGCAGCAGGAAGCTGAATGGTTTGCGTGAGAGCCAGCGCATTAGCTGTGTTGGGATAAAAACCGCTGAGATTGGTGCCCAAACACCCCTGCCCCTGGGGGGCATGTTGCGGGCCAAAGCTGGGCACTCCAATTTGCCATACCGTGGATAAATCCCATCCTGCTGAGCTTTCACAGTTATTGCTCCATACCTGCACAGGAACTTCACCTTTACACTTTGTCTCCAGCTTGGATTTATGAAAATCCATCTCTGGATACACGTTAAAACGCCCTTTTTCAAATACGGTTTGCTGTGTAGCGTTTAACACGCACAGCAAAGACAAGAACAACAGAATAATGACCGCTTTCCTCGCTTTCATTAGAACCTCCCATTTATTGTGTTTAAAATTATCTAAAGACCACTTGTAAGGCAAACCTTAGTAGTATCTTATGCAATATTTATTCCATAAATACTAATTTTCTTGTCTTTCCTGCGGAGGAGCTTGTGCGAAAACGTTTTGTCATACCCGCGGAGGCGGGTATCCAGCCCATTTACAAGTTCT
>JAVEUB010000211.1:0-5314 GCA_034005785.1 Cloacimonas sp. (SeqCode)
CCTGTTTTCTTACTCCAGCGGTAGGGGTAACCTTCTGCGTATTTGTTGGTTAGCACGCTGCCCTGAGCTTCCATAACAGCCAGGGAAGTGAAGTTTTCGCTTGCGATAAGTTCCAGGTTTTCGCGCTGACGCGTAAGCTCGCTGGCAATCGCTTTATAGAGTTCAGGATCGGTGGATTGGATGTGCTTCATTTCCTTTCTCCTTGATGTATTTTATTTATTCTATTTTGGTGTCTGCCACCTTCGAAAGCTGTCTCCAGCCAGGCTGAGGCTATTTCGATGGCATAAGCTGTGGCGGTAAAACGCCCAGCCAGAACAAGTATATTGGCATCGTTGTGCATCCGTGAAAGCCTGGCAACATCGGTTATACTACAAAGCGCAGCACGGATACCAGGCACTTTATTGGCAGTGATGCTCATGCCTATGCCACTGCCACAGATCAGGATACCTTTTTCGCAAGTGCCATCGGCAACAGCTTTGGCAGCCGGAAAGCCGGTATCAGGATAATCCATGCTATGGGTGTCGTGGGTGCCAAAATCGGTAAATTCATGCTGCGGAAAGCTAAGTTTAAGTGCTTCCTTAAGTTCGAATCCGGCATGATCGGATGCTATTGCCAGTTTCATTTGTCCTCCACCATCACGCAGGCTAAAGCCAGGCAGTAATATTTGGAGTTTTCACTTTCACTGCGGCTCATCACCACCACTGGTTTTGTGGTGCCGCAAATGAGGCCGGCCAATTCTCCCCCACCAAACAGCATCAAGCCTTTGTAGAAACTATTTGCGCTCTCCAGATTGGGGAAAATAAGGATGTCCGCATCGCCGTTCAAGGAACTTTGTACTCCTTTTATTTCCAAGCTGTTAGGGTCGCAAGCCAAAAAGATATCCAGGGGCCCGTCTATCTCGCAGTTCTTAATCTGTCCGCGTTCCGCCATTTTGCAGAGCAGGGCATATTCCAGGGTTACCGGCAGCGCAGAGCTAATCTTCTCTGTGGCAGTAATAAGTGCCACTTTGGGTTTGGTAATCCCAAACCGACGTGCCATGGCTACACTGTAATTGATCATAGCTATCTTTTGGTCGAGATCGGGATTTGTTAATACGGCTGTATCGCTGATAAACAGCAGTTTATGATGTTTCGGCAGCTCCAGGGCACAGGTGTAGCTCATTACAGCTTTGGGGGGAAGTAGCCCTTTCTCTTTATCCAGAACGGCTTTAAGGAATTTATCTGTGCCCACCAAACCTTTCATCAGCACATCTGCTTCGCCGCTGCGAACCATACGTACGGCTTCTTTGGCGGCTGCGGCTTCATCAGGAATGTCGATAATTTCATAAGCTTCAGGGGCGATGTCAGTTTGCAGCAATAAAGCCATTATTTTGGCTTGATTACCAATCAGGATGGCCTGGATGAATCCCTCTTTGATGGCTCTGGAGATGGCTCCCAACGTGTTAGTATCTTCTGCAGCGGCAACGGCGATCCTGGTTTTGCGTCCCAAACTTTTTGCTTTTTCGGCAATTTGGACAAGTTTATCAATCATCGCGCTACGCCATCATCGCAGCCAGTGCGATGGAATATAGTTTGCTAAGCTCGCTGTCGCCCCGGGAAGTAAGCACGCAGGGCACTTTAGCGCCCATCACGATTGCTCCCAGCTCGCTTTTGAGCAGCTTTACCAGGGTTTTATAGAAGGTGTTACCAGCTTCGATATTGGGGAACAGGATGCAATCCGCATCACCGCAAACCACGCTGTTCATGCCTTTGATAATGGCACTATCTTTGTCGATAATCAAATCCATGCCCAAAGGACCTTCCACGATGCCGCCTTTTATCTGTCCACGTTGTGCCATTTTTGCAATAATCGCAGCCTCAGCACAGGAAGGAATCTTGGGCAAGGTTTGCTCTGATGCTGCCAACAGCCCCACTTTGGGGTTATCAATACCCAG
Organism: Cloacimonas sp. (SeqCode); assembly: GCA_034005785.1. Classification (GTDB taxonomy): domain Bacteria; phylum Cloacimonadota; class Cloacimonadia; order Cloacimonadales; family Cloacimonadaceae; genus Cloacimonas. Next base: position 1,934 of record JAVEUB010000211.1, read on the forward strand.
AAAGTGTGCTGTCTTGATCAGATTGTTGGTAATGGCAATTTTCTGATTTAAATCTGGAAGAGGAATAATCGCCACATCCCCAAAGATCAGCAATTTATGGTAGTTAAGAGGCTCTGCAACGGTAATATGGGTAAGGATTCCTCCATTCATCAAGCCGCTTTCTTTGTTTAAGATAGCACGCATATAGCGGTCGGTGGAAAGCAAGCCCTTCATCAGGAAATCACCCTCACCGTCATTGATCATCTTCACAGCCTGAGCCGCAGCAGATAAGTCGTTAGGATTATGGATAATACGCAGTTTACTGCAATCCAGATGATGTTCCTGGCAAGTTTTTTTGATCAAGCCTTCATCGCCTACCAGAATTGCTTCGATGATCCCCATCTCAGCTGCACTATGGGTGGCTAAAATTGTATGCGGATCAACAGCCCAAGCTGCTATTAAGCGTTTCTTGGGGCGTGTAGCCAAAATATCGAACATTTGGCTAAGTTTCGTAATTTGCATCAGTTCAATTCCTTATCTATATCTATTTTGTAATTTAAGCTCTTTGTCCAGACCGTATTCAAGCTGCCAAGCTCGATCAGCACCAAAGTAACAGTAGCGAAAACTGACGTCTCCAGGATGCTGGTGTACAGGAAATACTCAGCTCCGCTTTGCTGGGCAAGCTCTTTTGCTGCCTCTTGGCTTTCGGGCAGTGAAGGACGTTTCCCCTCTGCCAGAGGCGCACTTAGATACACACTTGCGCTCTTCAGCAGCAGCTCTGAGATCATCACCGCAGATGCTTCTGCGCTATCCTTCAAGCCTTCGGGCATTCCTATCAGCAAAACCGGCGGATGCTGCCCTTCATCCAGTGTTTTGCCGGATAAGAGGCTATCGAGCAATTCCCCGATAAGCTGCTGCATCGCATCCTGCCGCGAAGGTAATACTAAGCGCTTATGCACGGTTACTGCTTCCGGGATAATAATCTCCGGCAAAATCCTCTGTTCTATAATAGGCACAGAAACTTCTCCCTTGGCAGAGGCACATCCCCCACAAACAAGGATGGCTATGAGGAGCATGCCAGAAACTAAAAACCGCATTACTATCTCCATAATCCAAACATATCTCTATACCTATCTTTAGGTTACGATACACCGATTCAGCAATCAAAACTGATTGGCATACTACTAATAAATCAATAATTTTGTCAAGCCCAATGTTTGCCAGCAGGCATGCCCGCGTAGGGAGACTGTTCAAATTTATTAACCATATTTGGCCGTTTTGGCTAATATTTTTGGAAAAAACAGGTCGATATCTCACTATTTATGGTCAGGCCTTGGAGAGTCCCATCGGGACGCTATTTCAGATAGATAATCATCACCCAATGCACCATATAGTCCCTTCGGGACGCCATTTCAGATGGGTTCGGGTATCCAATCTGCCGTCCCGACTAGAGGCTGTCTCTGTGCATAGGATAACTTCGCTGCAGGGAAAACACATTGACAGTTTTGCAAGCATTTGTCAGATTGATTTCAGGTTAGTTACAAACAGTCTAAGGGGAACAAGCAGTGGCTTTACATACATCAATAATATTCAGATCAATAAAGCAAATTGGTAGAAATCTGTTCTACCTTTGCCGCAGCAAGCATGGGGCGGAGCTGGCATATTGGCAAAAGTGCTATCAAAACGAGGGGGGAACCTTCCAGAACAGTCATTACCAAAAGCTGTTGCTTGGCATAGCAGGCGAGGCAGATGACTTGTTTTTAGCCAATAAACGCATTGCGGATTTTGGCTGCGGGCCGCGTGGTACTTTAAGCTGGGTTAAATCTACCGAGACAAAGATAGGAATAGACGTGCTTTCCACCCTGTATCTGCAACATTTCGGCTCTGCCATGAAAGCGCAGGGGATGCTTTATGTAACATCCACAGAAAGCTTTATCCCCATCCCAGATGCTTATCTGGATGTAATTTTCACCCTTAATGCCTTTGATCATGTGGCAAATCCGGAGCTCATGGCAAGCGAGCTACTGCGCATCCTTAAACCAGGCGGGGAATTTATCGGCAGTTTTAACCTGAACGAGCCTAAAACCAAAGCCGAGCCGCAAACTTTAACCGAGCCTTGGCTGCGCAAGCACTTTTTTGCAGGCTACCAGATAACTTCCTGGCGGGTAAGTGCCAAGCCTGAAACAGGTTATCTGTATCAGCCTCTGCTGGATAATGCCTTAATCCCTGCCAAACAAGAGCCGGCTATTCTGTGGGTGCGAGCCACAAAAGAAAGATGAAGACAGCATATCTCAGCTTGCTACTTTTCTTTGCGTTGGCAGCATGGTTTTCGGGGCTTAGAGCGCAGGATTCTCCGCTTAATGTGGAATTCCGCGTAGGTTTGGGCAAGAACACCTTGATCGGCAAAGATATGCCCGACCAATACTATCTGAAGTATCCTAAAACAACCGGCACCTTTGGCATTGGCGCAAGCTATCGTATCTTAAGTTCTTTCTACACATCAGATTATAGTTTCGGTGCGGGTATTGCGTAAAAGGGGAAGTAGTTAGGAGTGCCCGCGCGGGGAGTGCCTGCGCGGGGAGTGCCTGCGCGGGGAGTGCCTGCGTCTCGCAGGCAAGGTGTTCCGACGTCCTCGTCGGAACATGGCTAACGAGCTTCGCCTTACCACTAATTTCATTCAAGCTGCCAGAACCACGGGCGGCGTGGACGCCACCTAACCTTTCCTGCGAGGACGCAGGAACTCCAGGAGTGCCTGCGCGTGGGGAGTGCCTGCGTCTCGCAGGCAAGGTGATCCGACGTCCTCGTCGGAGCATGGTTAACAAGCTTCGCCAAATCTCTCTTCATTCAAACCGAGCGAACATCTACTAACAGATTCGCCGATCCAAAGCCTTAGCGACGCGCAGTTGAGGAGGCGTTATGGTTAAGAATTCCTGTTGATCAACAGAATTTTACAGATAAAATTAGCATTATCGCAGATGACATTATCTAAGCAAGAGACAATACTTTAGGTTTGGGTAAAGCTGATTTGACAAAAGCATTATTGAGTGAGCAAGTATAAGTTTATTGATACCCAACCCCAAAGCTCAAAAAAGGACCCACAATATATGTTTTCCCATTTACCACAGGGAATATCCCTATGCCAATTTCCGGCATGATGTATAGCCGCCTCATTTTGGATTTCAGATTGGTGCTGATCGCGCCATGCATAACATCCACGGGACCGTATGGTGTGCCCAGATAGGTTTCCTGGTAAGAATGATAATTCATCCTAACCGCAAAAGTATAGGTATCCTTGGCGCTGGCATTACCGCTAAAGAGCAATTGCCCCTCGAATCCTGTCGCCGAGCAGATAAATCCCTCTTCATCGTTTGAACTTTCCCCAAGTGAAAACGCTCCATCAGA
>JAVEUB010000212.1:0-5303 GCA_034005785.1 Cloacimonas sp. (SeqCode)
TACAGAATAACGAAAAATATCCCAAACATCCTGTTACCCGTAGCCCGCATCACAGCTCAGTTTTTCCCATTGTCGCGTAGCCTGCATCACAGTTTTTCCCATTGTCGCGTAGCCCGCGTTTTAACTCAAAAATTTGCGGCTAAAGTATGTGCTGTTATCTTCAGAAATCTTCACCGCAAATTTTTAAGTCAAAATCGCTCATATACTATCCATCTCTTCCGGTTCTTCTTCCACTTCTGGTAAGTCTGGTAAGCGGGACATTCGTTTGCGGCGAATTGAGTAGCCAATAATCAGCACAAAGGGCAGTAGCAAAGCCAGTAGTGAATTGAAGCCCCAAAACAGATACTGATAGCGGAGGCTTTTGGTATAAGTGGCAAATTGTTGGTGAAAATCATACATAGTAGTGCGGTAGGAAAAGGCAAAACATTCGGAAAATACAGCCCTATGGCCATTGCGTTTATTAGCAGCAACAGTGTCCCAAAACCGTTTCCATTCGTTTGGCTTGCGATCCCGCATAAAGCGTACAGCCATAGAAGAGCTTAGGTAAAATATCTGCCAGTCTTCCTTTTTTGCCGGATAGGCATAGCTCATGCGGAACAGGTCGCTATGCTGCCCCAAGAAGCTTTGCTGCAGAAAGTAAACGTAGCGCTCGAAGCCCATTTGCCCAGAATACTGAGTTGCCATTCCTTCATGAAACCACAAAGGCGTATGTTCAAAAATAGTTTCCAGATACCAATGGATATATTCGTGCAGAATAACCTTGATATAATTATCCACAACCTCGGCTTGGGGGCGGATGTAGATTTTCTGTTCGCCACCGCTGTAAAAGGCATCACTGAATTCTACGATATGTGCTTTGCCCAAAGCCAGTCTTTGGTAGCTGGCATGGTCTTTCACCAGATATATTGAGGCAGGACGATCCACGTAGATGCCAAGCTCCATTTGCATGTCGTCGATCTTGTTATCCACACGTGCAAAGGTAGCACTTTGTGCTGCGTTTATGGGGCTTTCTGCATATACTTCCAGGTTTGGGGTTTTAAGCCGGAGGGTGTAGTGGGAGGTGATGGCAAATAGTGAGGCTGCTGAAAACAGGATTAGCAGGCAAAGGAACACCGGTTTTAGAGTTTGTGCAAATGCTTTTCTTGTTTCCCGTAGATTTACGCTGATAAAAAGCGCAGATCTGCGGGAAACAAGAAGTGCTGGATTTCCGCACCCATGGGGATGACAGAGTGGTTTGAAGTATTCAGACGAGTTCTTCAGCTTGGAAGTTCTTCCCTGCGTAGCATTTCATAGTACTCGGTGCTATCTTTCTTTGCCACATTGCCGTCTGGGATTTTAGTAATCCTGATCTCGTGTTCGGCTCCATAAAGGCGGAAAATAATGACATCACCTGCTTTAACCAGTGCGGATGCTTTGGCTGGTTTACCCCCTATACAAACGAGGTTTTTATCGCAGGCATTCTTGGCGATAGAGCGAGTTTTGGTGAGGCACAGTTTATTCAGCAATAGATCCAGGCGCATCGGCAGCTTCCTTCTTCGAGTTCAGCAATTCACGAATGCGAACAGCGATATCACGCATTTTAAAAGGTTTCATCACAAAGTCGCTAATCCCTTTACTCCTGGCATCATCCACAGATATCAGGGTTGTGAAGCCTGTGCAGATAATAATGGGAATGTCCGGGCGTATTTTTAGCAGCTTTTCCGCCAAATCCACCCCATTCATATAGGGCATAGTTGTATCGGTTACCACGATATCCACTTTTTCGGAGGATTTGGAGAAGTGTTCGTGAGCTTTGCGGGGATCGGTAAAGCCTTCAACTTTGTAGCCCAGGCGCATCATTCCCTGGCGGAAGATGTTAACCAGGCTTGGTTCATCATCCACAAACATAATACATTCGCTGCCTGCGCTATCTACTGTTTCCACAATTGCAGGAGCACTAAGATGTGCCAAATCCGGTGTAAATATTGGCAGGTAAACCGTAAAGCAGGTTCCCATCCCGATTTCGCTATCCATTCTGATGGCTCCCCGATGGGCTTGCACGATGCTATGCACGATGGAAAGCCCCAGTCCGGTGCCTTCATTAGCGCTTTTTGTAGTGAAATACGGATCAAAGATATGATCAGCAATACTGGGATCGATACCACTTCCGTTATCGCTTACAGAAATCTTGAGGTATTGGCATTGATCCAGCTCTGGGAAAGCCTGCATATCACGGCTACGGAAGGCGATTGATTCCACCGCGATTTCTATCTGAGCACCTTCACGATGCAAGGCATGCATGGAGTTTGTGCCGAAGTTAATAATAATCTGATGAATCTGCCCCGGAACCGCTATCACCGTGCTTTTTTCGGCGGCATAGCGTTCTTTTATCTTGATGGAACGCGGCAAGTATGAGCGCAGGAAACGCACTGATTCTTTAACGTGATCTACAAGCTCGATAACTTCCGTTTTGGATTCTTCCTGGCGCGAGAAAGAGATAAGGTGGCTGATCATTTCCTTGGCACGTGTAGCAGATTTAAGCACTTCCACCAGATTCATAGCCGAATCGCTTTCTTGATCCAGATCATCTCCAGCCAATTCGGTATAGCCGATTATAGCGCTAAGGATGTTATTGAAATCGTGGGCAATTCCACCGGTTAAACGGCCGATAGCTTCCAGACGCTGAGTGCGTTTAAGCTGTTCTTCCCGCAGGATTTCAAAAGTGACGTCTTTACAACTGGCAATAATGCTGGAAAGACGGCCATCGTTATCGATAACAGGCTTCACCACCATATCCAGGGTAATTTTGGGGCCGTCTTTGCGGATCATATCGATCTTGCCATGCCAAGGCTGAGATGAACGCACCCGTAGCCAGGATTGTTTCATCGCAGCACGGCTGCTTGGCTCGAAGGGCAGATACTCGAAGGGTTTATCCAGCAGTTCTATACGGCGGTACGAGGTGATCTTTTCGAAAATCGTGTTTACATATTGGATAATACCTTCCGGCGAGAAAATAACAATGCCTTCACCAGCTTGTTCTATAGCCTGGATCAGCACATTCATATTGTCGTCGGTTTGTTTCTTATGCAGCGCAAAAGCGATCTGCTCGGATACGGATTCCAGGAGTAATTTATCTTCGACGTCGTAAAGATCGGGCTTATGATAGGATTGCACCACCAAAGCTCCGATCACTTTGCCCGATAGAATAAGCGGAACACCAAGGTAATTCATGCATTCATAGCCCATAAAGCCTATATCGTGGGTACGTTTTTTTACGTCTTCATGGTTTAGTATCAGGGTTTGTGCTTCGCTGATAATCTGTGCGGTAAGAGAAGTATTATCATCCAGAACCACCGGCGAGCTCTCTTCATTCATCTCGTCCACAAGGTAGGGGAAGGTAACCAAATTACTCTTCTCATCGTATAGCGCAATGTAAAAATTGGTAACGTCAATCACGCGCCCCAGAGATACATGGATAGTGTGGAACAGATCTTCCAGAGACGCTTCAATATTTACCGCATGGCTTATCTTATGCAGAATTTTGGTTACCACTTCGGAGCGGTATACTGGAGTAAGATCAGTTAAAATAACGGCATAAATGTGCTCCTTACCGGTTAAAATCGGTAGTAGAGTTTGCTTATGAGCGTGCAGTTTGTGCTTATCATCCAAGAAACTGTATTCTGCAACACGATTGGCAGATAGGGGATCAGCAAGTATTTCCAGGATGCCTTCCTGTGTCATCATTGGCTCTTTTTCCAGGCGCACACGCTTGTTAAAATCGCTGTAAACATCCCACAGGTATGTTCCCACGAGGTATTTTGCCGTAGTACCCAAATGATATTCCATGGCTTGGTTAGCCAGAATTATCTTTCCACTGCTGTCCATCAGCATCATGCCTTCTGAGGCTTGCTCGAAAATACAGCGGAACAAGGCTTCACGTTCCTCCAGCTCGGTACGAATTGCGGCAAGTTTGGTCATATCCTGCATGGCTACGATCACGTTTTCATAATCGCGTTTTTCGCCTCCGGGGATACTCCAGGAAATGTTAAAGTGCAGCTTATTTCCGTGCAGGTCATAATTTACGCCCTGTCCGTCAAAATACCTTCTTCCATCCGCGATAGCAGCGACCGATTCCAGCAAACTATCCATAGCTTCGGCTTTAAAGATGAGAGAGAAGTTCTCATATAGTTCTTGCTTGGATTTGGCTTTGTATAGCCAAAGTGTGGTGTTATTTACATCCACCACCTTCAGGTGCGCAACACATTCCTGCAGACTTTCTGGGTAAGTTAGGAAATGTGCACGGACATCTTCTACGCCCTTGCTTTTCAATTCCTGAATATATTCGTAAACACCAGAAAAATCTTCCACCCACAGCGAAACGGGTGATTTGTCGAAGAGCATGCGGTAAAAGGTCTGATTGATAGAATTCATCTCAATTCCTTAAGAGTCTTTGGGTCTCCAATGCAATCATAAGTTCCTCGTTAGTGGGGATTTTCAGCACGATGACTTTGGATTCAGGGCTGCTGAGCAACTGGATGTTGTCGGAAAATACAGCGTTTTCCGTTAGGTTCAATTTTATGCCCAAAGCATCAAGATCGCGGCATACTTGCTCGCGTAAAATGGGCATTCTTTCTCCCACTCCACCCGTGAAAACTAGCACATCCATACCGTTCAAGGCGGCAAAATAGCTGCCGATGTACTTTTTGAGGCGGTAACAATATACATCATGTGCCTGAATTGCTTTGGGGTTATGGCGGATCAGGATTTCATCTTCTATCTCACGCATATCGTTAGAGATGTGAGACAAACCCAGCATGCCACTTTTTTTATTCAAAATATTATTTACTTCGTCCACGCTTAAGCCAAGCTGTTGCTGCATATGAATGGGGATAGCGGGATCAATATCTCCGCAACGAGTGCCCATCATAAGGCCTTCCAGAGGGGTTAAGCCCATGGAGGTATCAATGGATTTTCCTTCTTTGATAGCGGTTATAGAAGCGCCATTGCCAAGATGGCAAGAGATAATCTTAAGGCTCTCAAGCTCCTTGCCCAAAAACTCCGCAGCCTTCATGCTCACATATTTGTGGCTGGTGCCATGAAAACCGTAACGGCGGATTTTGTGGGTTGTATAAAAATCCAGCGGTAGCGGGTACAGATAGGCTTCGGGAGGCATAGTCTGATGGTATGCCGTATCAAAAACTCCACACTGAGGGCAATCTGGCATATTGGCTTTAACCGCTTCTATTCCCTTCAGGTTAGCAGGATTGTGCAAGGGGGCAAGAGAGATGCACTCGCTCATAACTTGGAGATCGGAAGAGCACACG
>JAVEUB010000213.1:0-5290 GCA_034005785.1 Cloacimonas sp. (SeqCode)
CTAAAGGACTGCCGACGTCCACGTCGGCAGTCTTTTTCACTGTTAGCGTGGACGCTAACAGGCCTTGCCAGCGAGACGCAGGCACTCCTCATTGCAGGCACTCCCCATTGCAGGCATTCCTCATTGCAGGCACTCCTCATTGCAGGCATTCCTGCATCAAATCTCTGCAGTAAACCGCGTGTAGCATTTTACGGCGGGTAGTAAGCCCGCTTCAATAGCAGTTTTTAGAGTGTGGCAGGGTAGGCTTTGCTGCTCTATTTGGGTGCGGGTGATGGTTTTTAAATCCACCGTTTCTGGCAGTGCTTTTTGCATGGCGAACATCAGCTTCACATAGATATTTGTCCAGGAATTCATGGGTTTGTTAGCTTCATCCGGCAGCATATTATATAGCTGCAAGTAATCCTTCAGATTTTGTTTGTAAGCAGCCGAAGGATTTAGCACAAAAATCGCCCGATTAGCGCTGCTAAATGCCGGAAAGGCTGGATGATCCTTCATTTCCCATTGGCGGCGTACATACAGTTTACCCGTTATCCGGCTGCGGTAATAGATAAGTCCATCCAATTTTCCGGTGAATTCTCCCAATAGGTTTGCGCGTGTTGCTTTCATGTTTTTCTCTCCTTGGTCGGCATCAGGTTTGCCCCTGCCTTCATAATGCTATGGGAGACAAAACCGGCTTTCAGAGACAAAACCGTCATATATTTCTTCCTTGCTCGCATTGGCTTAGCATTGGCTTGGCATTGTCCATCTCATCCACAATGCAAAGCCAATGCTAAGCCAATGCGTTTAAGAAACCTGCCTGGCAAAAAAAGGCTTGACAGCTTAAGCCACCTGAAAATGTTAAAAAACTAAAAGAAATATTAAAAACCCGAAGGAGAACAAGGGAATATGTTCAAAGTATCGCTAGCCCCCGATGGCAAAGAGTATCCGCTCCCAACCGAAGCGGAAACGGTAAAAGAACGTGAAACATTAATTCAGATCACCAAAGAGCAGCGTGCCATGGGCCGCAAGATAGTAGCAGTGCAAGGCCTTGGTTTTGTAGGCTGCGTGATGGCTTCCGTTGTGGCTGATGCCACAACTAAAGATGGCAAGCCGATCTATTATGTGCATGGCCATCAAAGAGCCTCGAAGCGTTCCTACTGGAAGGTTCCGATGATCAATTCCGGAGTGCCGCCCGTTAGTTCTTCCGATGCCGAAGTGCCACTTATTTTCCATCGCACGGTAGTGGAAAAAAAGAATTTCCGCGCCACCAGTGAAGACAGCGTTTACAGCCTTGTAGATGTGGTAGTGGTGGACATTCAGCTTGATGCTACCAAGCCTGCTTTTGGCGAAGCTGAAAAAGGCTATTGCGATATTTCTGCTTTCCGCGAAGGCATCCGCACTTTGGGCCAATATATCCAGCCGCATTGCCTGGTGTTGGTGGAAACTACTGTTCCCCCAGGAACTTGCGAGAAAGTAGTGAAGCCTATTTTAGAAGAAGAATTCACCAAACGCGGTATCGATATTAAAACTAATCCACCCCTTGTGGCACATTCTTACGAACGTGTGATGCCGGGTGCCAAATATGTGGCTTCAATCCGCGATTTCTGGAGAGTTTTCTCTGGTGTAAACCCCAAAAGTATTGAGCTTTGCCACGAATTTTTGACTAATGTCCTTAATGTGGAAGAATTTCCACTAACTCAGTTGGACAGCACCAATGCCAGTGAACTTTCTAAAACCATGGAAAACACCTACCGTGCGGTAAACATCGCTTTAACCTTGGAATGGGCTAAGTTTGCCGAACAGATCGGGGTGGATATTTTTAAGGTGCGCGATGCCATCCGCAAACGGCAAGGCACGCATGACAACCTGCTGCGTCCCTCACTTGGTGTGGGTGGATATTGCCTTACTAAAGATCCCGTGCTGGCAAATTGGGCTATGGATGCCTTGTTTGGCGTGAAAGGCAGCCTGGATTTTGCCATTCGTGCGGTAAACGTGAATGACACCATGCCCTTGCATACCATCGACATCATTGAAAATGAATTCAAGACCATACAGAACTTGAAGGTAGCCGTTTTGGGCGTGTCCTATCTGGAAGATGTTGGCGATACGCGCCACTCTCCTTCAAAAACCCTGGTGGAATTCCTGCGCAAAGATCTTGCTTTGGTAAAAGCACACGATCCTTACGTGGAAGCCTGGCCGGAACTGGAAGAAATCCATGTGCAAAGCGACCTGAATGAAGTTTTGCCCGATGCCGATGTGGTTATTTTTGCCGTAAATCACAGCCAGTATAAAACCATAGCCCCCAAAGAACTTCTGGCTATCTGCAAAACTAAGCCCCTCATTGTGGATTGCTCGAACTTCCTAAGCGACGAAACAATAAACATTTACAAAGGTCTCGGCTGCAAAGTTCGTGGCGTTGGTAAAGGACACATCGTAGATTAAGCACCCAATAAATAATAGCAAATGGGGGCGGGGGTAACAGCCTGCCCCCTTTGCATTTGACTAACCCAAAGGAGAACGAAATGATATTGACCGATGCCCAGTTATTCAGCGAAATCCGCCGCTGCGAATATTGCGAAACCAAGCCCTGTAAAACTGCTTGCCCCTGTGATTGCTCACCCGCCGATTTTATGATGGCAGCAGCTTTGGGACGCCCTTCCGATTTTAAACGCGCTGCCGGAATCATTCTGTCCAGCAATCCTCTTGGCGGCATTTGCGGAAACGTATGCCCAGATTATCATTGCGTTCAGGCGTGCTCACGCGAGAAGTTTGATACCCCCATCCAGATTCCTGCTGTGCAGGCTGCTATTGTGCGCAAAGCGCATGAACTTGGGCAAGTGCCGGTTTTCGAGCTACCTGCTTCCAATGGAAAAAAGATCGCCATTGTGGGTGCTGGTCCAGCGGGAATTGGAGCAGCCGTCACTTTAACGCAGCTTGGCTACGAAGCTATCCTTTTCGATCCTGAACCCCTTGGCGGACAGGTAAATCTGATTCCCGCAGAGCGTATGGAATCAGGAGTTCTGCTAAGTGACTTGTTTTACCTAACCGAAACGTTCAAGATCAAGCAGATTACTAAGGAGATACCCGCTCCTGAAGCCTTGCTGAAAGAAGGCTATAACGCTGTGATCGTGGCAGGAGGGCTGAATCAGCCTATCCATCTTAACATCCCCGGCGACGAAAATGCTATCTACGGTTTTGAGATATTAAAGAACCCCGGTTGCTTCTTGTTTGAAGGTAAGCGTATTGCCCTGGTTGGCGGAGCAATTGCTGCCGACCAAGCTTTACTGGCTGCACGGGGAAAAGCTGCTCACGTGGAAATGATTACCCTGGAAGCTTTCAGTGAAATGCCGCTATCCAATCACGAAAAAGACGTGCTGATCGAGGCTGGAGTGAACTTCACGCATCGCAGCAGGATAGCTGAGATTGTGAACGAAAGCCATAAGACGGTAGGCATCAAGGTAAAACCTGTGTATCTGCCTGCTGGAGAGACTTTCCAGCCTGCCAGGATAAAGGATGAAGAGGGCAGCACTGAGCTTTTCCGTCCCTTTGATTTGGTAATTATAGCGGTTGGCAGCCGTCCGCCTTTCCGAGATGCGGCAAGCGGTGTTTACCATTGTGGAGACATGGCAAATGGACCTACCACAGTTGTGGAAGCTGTTGCAGCCGGCAAAAACACTGCCATGCAAGTGGATGCAGAACTGCGCAAACAAGGCTATAACAAACCGGAAAAGGCTACCAAAAGCTGCTCTTCAGTAGCTGGCTGGAAAAAGTTGCCAGTTGCCCTTACCACCGATTTCTTCGGGCGCAAGCTGGATTCACCTTTTATTCTTTCTGCTGCACCTCCCACAGATGGTTATGAGCAGATGAAAAAAGCCTACGAAGCAGGCTGGGCTGGCGGAATCATGAAAACTTCCTTCGATAACCTGGATATTCACATCCCGGCAGAGTATATGTTCACCTGGGGCGATAAGAAAAAAACCTTCGCCAATTGCGATAATGTTTCCGACCACCCTCTGGATCGTGCTTGCGAAGAAATTGGTCGTTTGATAAAAGAATTCCCCGATCGTTTAACCATGGCTTCCACAGGTGGCCCGGTTAGCGGTGATGACGAAGCTGATAAAGCCGGTTGGCAAGCCAATACCCGCAAGCTGGAAGCATCCGGAGTTATGGGCATAGAATATAGCCTTTCCTGTCCGCAAGGTGGTGATGGCACTCATGGCGATATTGTTGCTCAGGATGCTGCCCTAACCGCAAAAATTATAGATTGGGTGATGCAGATCAGCAATCCCGAAATCCCTAAGCTTTTTAAACTAACCGGCGCTGTAACAGCTATTTATCCCATAATCAGCGCTGTGAAGGAAGTGCTGAACCGCTATCCTGGCAAAAAAGCAGGCGTAACCCTGGCTAATACATTCCCCACACTTGCTTTCAGAGAACGCAGCGAAGGCTGGGACGAAGGCATTATAGTAGGCATGAGCGGAGAAGGAGCATTGCCCATAAGCTATCTCAGCCTTGCCAGAGCAGGCAAAATGGGCGTGTTTGTCTCCGGAAACGGCGGTGCGATGAACTACATGGATGCGGCTAACTTTCTGGCTTTGGGTGCTGGCAATGTGCAATTCTGCACCATCGCCGAAAAGTATGGCTATGGTATAATAGACGAATTGAAACAGGGCTTATCTTATTTGCTGGAGGCTAAGGGCATAGGCAGTGTTGCAGAACTTATTGGCAGCGCTCAGCCCCACCCTGTAACCGATTTCATGGATCTGCCCAAAAAGACTAAAAGCTCTTCGCTGATCCAAGAGCTATGCGTAAAATGCGGAAACTGCACACGCTGCCCCTATCTGGCGATCAGCTTGGATGCAGAAGGCTATCCTAAAATTGATAAGGACTTGTGTGTTGGCTGCTCCTTGTGCACGCAACTGTGCTTTGCCGGAGCCTTGATAATGAAAGAGGATTAACGTTTCAGATAGGAATCTATAATCCGTTTCACTTCGCCACTGGCGATTAGTTCATTTAAGGCTTTGTTGATTTTTTCATTCAAAGCCTTTCCTTTTTGCATGGCTATGCCATATCTCTCGTTAGTTTTGATCAGGAAAGCCACCTTGAGAGGTTTCTGTTTGGAATAGCCAATTGCTGCAGTTTCGTCCATGATCACAAAATCAAGCCTACCCGCCAGCATCTCACCTATGGCTTCAAGATTGGTAGCGAACAACTTAACCGAACTTTACCATTTGGCTATTTTTTTACCCTTAAAACAGGCGTTTATGAGCATTTTGGGCAAAACCAGAATTTCCATAACTGCTACTATTTC
>JAVEUB010000214.1:0-5262 GCA_034005785.1 Cloacimonas sp. (SeqCode)
GATGAATTAGCTCCTGTGCTGGCAAGCGTGAGAGTGTATCCTAACCCCTTTAGCTCGGTGATTAACTTTGAGATCGCCAGTAAATTGAATAACCCCACTTCGGTGGATATCTTCAACTTAAAGGGGCAACATGTAGCAACCTTGAAAGGAAATACCGAAGCTAATGGCAAAGCTATGATCTCCTGGAATGGCTTAGATTCCCAGGGCAATTCTTTGAGAAATGGTATATACCTGTACCATGCCTATGGAAATGGCTTTACCCGTACCGGTAAAATCGTATTGGATAAATAGCATTATTTAGCTCTAACAAAAAGAAATCCCGGAATTTATCGTTCCGGGATTTCTGCTTATTCATAAAACTATTTGCTTTAATATCAGGCATTACCGGGTAGAAGTTCGTGCCAAGCACTTCTAAAAAAACTGGTCGGGATGACAGGATTTGAACCTGCGACCACTTGAACCCCATTCAAGTACGCTACCCGGACTGCGCTACATCCCGAACCGGTTATTGTCCTTAAAATTGAAAGCCCCTTTTTTGACAAGGAAAAAATGAGGTTGACAGCAGAGCCTTGCCCTGATAATATCTCCAAATCAGCTTGGGATAGCGATTTCGGGCTGTTCAAATAAATTAAATGGAAACTCAATGAGCCTTGTTCAGGTAATCGATACCGGTATGGAATTTGCCGGAAACCATGTGCTAAAAAGCATAAATTGCACAGTGGAGCATAATAGCCGGATTGGGCTAATTGGCAGTAATGGAAGTGGAAAAAGTACGCTGATTAAGCTGATGCTGGGGATTTTGCAGCCTACCAGCGGTGTGGTTTTGCGCGCTAAAAAATGCCGTATAGCCTATCTTGCACAAAATTTGAAGCTTGACCCAAATTTAACCATGATAGAGCATATCCACAGCGCCAGGCCTGATATTGAACATCTGCGCCAACGTATCATACAGGTATCCGCAGAACTGCACAAAGAGCACACAGAAGCCCTGGAAGCAGAGCTTAGCCAAGATTTGGAGCAGTTTCAGGCTCTTGGCGGAGATGAACATGCCAACGAAATGAAGTATGTATGCAACTCACTGGGCTTTACGGAAGAAGACTATGAGAAGGCTATCAGATATTTCAGTGGTGGCGAACAAACACGCATCTGCTTAGCTGCAATGCTGTTAATGCCTTATGATTTATTGATCTTGGACGAGCCTACCAATCATCTGGATGTGGCCATGATTTCCTGGCTGGAGAAATACTTAGGCAAGGCGGAACGCCCCTTTTTGGTAGTCTCGCACGATCGCACCTTTCTGGATAACACAGTCTCCAGCATCTATCATCTTCGCGACGGATGCTTAAGCATAACCAAAGGTAATTATTCATCCTTCGCCGAAGCCGATGCAATAGCCTTAATGGCACAGGAGAGGCAGTTTGAACGCCAACAGAAGTTTGTAGCCAAGACTCAGGATTTCATCGATAAAAACATAGCAGGGCAGAAAACCAAGCAGGCAAAGAGCCGGCTGAAGATGCTTTCACGCATGGAGATTATCCACAAGCCCAGCCAGGCTAAACAGGTTCATCTGAACCTTCAAAACAGCAGCCGTAGCGGTAATGATGTTTACACCCTGGAAAACGTAGATTTCGGCATAAATGAACATAAAATCTTGGCGCAAAATGTGTTCCTAAAAGCACATTATCAGGATAGGATTTGCATCATAGGACCCAATGGTTGCGGAAAAACGACTCTGCTAAAGATCCTGATGGGTGAGCGTGAGTTAAGCTCCGGGCTGCTAAAGATTGGGGCAAGCCTGGAGGTTGGCTATTACGATCAGCATCAGGTTGCTTTGGATGAATCTATCACTGTGATGGATACGATCTGGCAGATTGTCCCCAATGAAACCCGCGGTTATGTGCTTTCCTGGCTGGCGCGTTTTGGCTTCAGGGGTGACGATGTGGATAAATTGGTAAGCGTGCTAAGCGGTGGTGAGAAATCGCGGCTATACCTGTGCTGGCTGATCCATCAAAGCCCCAATCTGTTGATAATGGATGAACCCACCAATCACTTGGATATCGCCATGAGTGATGAACTGCTTAAATCCTTGCAGAACTATAAAGGGACTATTCTTTTTGTTTCGCATGATCGCTATTTTATGCAGCATCTGGCCACAAAATACTGGGTGTTTCACAAAGCACTGGAAGAAACTGTGCTTTACCCCACTGTCTCAGAACCTGATTTGGAACTAAATGCAGCGATAGAGCTTGCCTTCAGTATTCCTGAATTGCCCAAGGCTGCTCCCCCACCCAGAGAAAAGAAGAAAAAGAGAAATCCCTGGTACATGGAACAAGTCCATAAGGAAATAGACAGTGAACATACCACTTTGAATATGCATCAGCAAGACCTGGATGAAGTGCACAGACGCCTGGCAATTACCGAAACATATACTGACACCAGCCTTGCTATGCAGCTACAGGATGACATGAAAACTCTTGAGACCCTCATAGAGGACACCAAAAACCGTATCGCAACCCTTGAAACCCAGTATCTGGAACTTAGCTATGAAGAGTAAGCGGATCGGTTTTACCACATCCTTTCCTGTGGAAGTGTTGTTTGCAGCAGGGCATATACCTGTTGATCTGAATAACATATTCCTAACCCAGGATGCTGCTGAACATGTGCACAGCGCAGAGATAAAGGGTTTTCCTCGCACAATATGTACCTGGATTAAGGGTAATTTCAATGCAGCAATTACCGCAGAACTGGATGAAGTGATCGGCATCGTGCAAGGTGATTGCTCCAATGGCCATTCTCTTCTGGATATGATTTCGGAAGAATCCATTCCTGTTTATCGTTTTTCCTTTCCGCCAGAGAAATCATATCTCGCTTTGGACAAAGAGATTAGCCGTTTGGAAGAGCATTATGGGGTTAGCCGTAGCCAAACCATGTTAGCCAAGCAAAATCTGGACAAGATTAGAAGCAAACTAAACACTCTGGACGAATGGACATGGAAAGAGCGGCTGGTTAGTGGCAAGGAAAACCATTTCTGGTTAGTTAATTCCTCAGACTTCATGGGTAATCCTGATTTGTTTGAAACAGAGCTGGATGCCTTTATGCTTTTAGCAGCCAAGCGAGATCCGCTTCCAGCCCGCATGCGGCTTGCCTATCTGGGTGTTCCTCCCATTTACCGCAATATCTATGATGTAATAAACGAGCTTGGAGGCGACGTTATATACAACGAAGTGCAACGCCAGTTTTCCATGCCAGCTATGATTCCGGACATTGTTCAGCAATACTTAGTTTACACCTATCCATACAGTGTTTTTGACCGTTTAAAGGATATCAAGATAGAGCTGGAAAAGCGCTGCATAGATGCCGTTATAAGCTACACGCAAAGCTTTTGCCATTTGCAGATAGATAACCTGCTGCTAAAGAAGTACATTGATCTGCCCTACTTGAATCTGGAAGGTGATCAGCCAGAAGATCTCGATTCACGCACCTTGTTGCGCTTAGAGAGCTTTTTTGAGGTGCATGGATGAAAACAGTAGCCCTTGGCATCAGCGGAGGGATAGATTCCACCATGGCTGCCTTAATCCTGATGGAGCAAGGCTATAACGTTATCGGCATCACCATGGCTAAATGGACTTCTGATAGTGGCATTGTCACCCAAGATAAACGTGGCTGTTTTGGGCCAGGCGAGTTGGAAGCACTGGAGGCAGCTAAAAAAGCTTGTGAGCGCCTTGGCATCCCCTTTCATCAGATAGATTTACATAGCGAGTTTAGCGCAGAAGTGCTTAGCTATTATAGTGATACTTTTATGCAAGGCCGCACCCCCAACCCATGTGTTGTCTGCAACAGCCGCATCAAGTTTGGTTTATTACCCCAAAAAGCCAGAGCAATGGGCTTAAAGTACGATTATTTTGCCACGGGGCATTATGCCTCAATCAATTTTTCCACAGCCGAACAGCGTTGGCAGATAATTCAAGCCAAAGACAGCAGCAAAGACCAATCTTACTTTTTAGGCTTTCTTTCACAAGAGCAACTTGCCCGCACTTTGTTCCCTTTGGGCAACATGCTAAAAAGTGAAATCCGCGAGTTTGCCCTTGCACATGGCTATGAATACTTAATAAAAAAACGCGAGAGTCAGGACTTTCTGGAAAGCAAAGATGCCAGCTCCTTGTTCCCACATGAAGCCTTTACTACAGGAGATTTTATCGATGTTCGGGGCAGGGTTTTGGGCAAACATAACGGCATCTTCCATTACACAATAGGCCAACGCAAGCATTTGGGCATTGCGGGGTTTGCAGAGCCAATGTATGTGCTTGCCATAGATGCAGCGAAGAATAATGTTGTGTTGGGCACTATTGACGCTCTAACGCAACAAAGCATGACGGTAACGCCACTGAATTGGGTTTCAATTGCTCCGCTAAAATCTCCGCTTAAGTGCAAAGCTAAGATTCGCCAAGCACATCAGGCTGCGGACTGTGTAATCAAGCTGATAGATGCGAACACTTTACAGGTGGAATTTGCCGAGCCTCAGCTATCTATAACCCCTGGGCAGCTTGCAGCCTTTTACCTGGATGGCGTTATGTTAGTAGCAGGTATTATCAACTGATTTCGGGCATCCTTCCATTTTTTGAAAAGCATTATTGGGGGTGATAATTTATTTGAATAGTCACACGGATTTAGCGGATTAAACAGATTAACACGGATCAAAAACAAAGAGTATAAGCTTAGTAAACGGTGAATTGGCAAATCCACCGTTAGATTGCATCAGGTTACCTTAAAATAATCCGTGTTAATCCGTCTAATCCGTCTAATCGGTTTGACCATTTATATTTTAAGAAGATGCCAGTAACTGATTTACCTTGACTTTTAGCACAGGTTCCATATTTTTTGTTAGTACTTAAGGAAGTCCCATATTTTTTGAAGTGCAAAGCACTCGTAAGCTACGAACATCTAAATAGTTAGCATAAGTGCTTTAAACTCTAAGAAACAGGAGACAAAGAATAACACATTGGGGAGTTCAGCAATGTTAAAGATCCTACAAGAAGCGGACAGGATATGCGCTTTCATTCAAACCTATTGCCGTGAGAACGGCTTTAATAATCTTGTAATCGGCCTTTCCGGAGGCATAGATTCTGCCCTTTCGGCTGCATTGGGGGTGAAAGCAATGGGTGCCGAGCACGTGTTTGCTGCAAACATCCCCTATCGCAACAGCCATCCCGATAGTGCTGCAGATGCACTTCTGGTAGCCAAGCACCTCAATATCCCCCTAGA
>JAVEUB010000004.1:0-22490 GCA_034005785.1 Cloacimonas sp. (SeqCode)
GTCAATCGGGAGATTGACACCCCCAATAACGAAGAAAGCCCCGGATTTGCATCCGGGGCTTTTAGTATTAACCAGTTAACCGGTTAACTTGTTAACCTATTAACCTTTTAGCTTATCGTTTTATTTTGCCAACAGCATCTTACGGGTGATGCTCTTGCCGGCGTTGTTTACTTTGTAGAAGTACATGCCACTGGATACAGGACGGTTATTGTCGTCGTTTCCGTTCCAAACCACTTTCTGGAAACCGGCAGCCATATCCTGATTGAGCAGGCTGCGAACAAGCTGACCTTTCAGGTTATAGATATTCAAACTGGTGATGCCACTTTTGGGCACACCGAAGGATATTGTGGTTTCCGGATTGAAGGGGTTAGGATAGTTATGGGCATCCAGCACCAGAGGAGTAACATTTTCGTCGGTAACAGCGGAGCCAACCATAGCAATACCACGAATCATGATTTCGCCGTTAGTTACAGGTTCCCAACCGATGGTGGTATCGATTCTCTTGAAACTGAAGCCATTAGAGCTGGTATCAAGCCCAATTTGAGAAGCATTAGTGGTTTCCAGAATGGCAAGATAGAACGAACCATCCAGAACTTCCACCATCTGTGGAAGAGTGATATAGTTCCAGCCAGCAACAACAGATGAGGCAGGATACTGGTATTGTGACATCTGAGTTCCGGGTGTGCCATCAGCGCCATCGTTGTCAAATACACGCACGATGATTCCAGCAGTTCCGGGAGTATGAACAAACACTTTCAGCCATTGAATCTGAGCAGAAGCATTCAGTTCGTACTTAACAGCCATCTGCTTGGTAGAGCCAACGTTGAAGCCAAGTTCGGCGGTACCATCATCATGGTTGATCTCGGAATATCCGGTAGGAACAACAAACACATTGATAGCGTTTGAAGCTGTAGATTCGTTCGCACCGTAAAGAGCTGTTACATAGTAACTATGCACGCCACCGGCTACATTCATCTCGGTATAGGTAAGCACTGTTCCGGCAACCTGACCAACAAGTGTACCGTCCCGGAAAACCTTGTAAGCAGTTACTTCGCGGTCACGGTTTACGCCTGTGGCTGCAAGAGTTCCGGTAGTGGTCTGAACGTTCTGAGGCAGTTCGCCCAGCACATATTCGCGGCCTGCGGCATCTGCCACGTAAACTTTGATGTTCCAGTTATAGGTAAGGGTAGCAGATAGAGCGGTAAGTGAGCTCCAAGTTCCACTCATGTGGATCATGTTGCCATAACCTTCCACCTGTGGCCCATCATCGCAACCTGCGGGATAACCGGCAGTTGCATTGCAGCGGTAGCCAGCCATAATTTGAGTTCCGGCAGGAATGGTGTAAGGAGTATCAAGTGTAATTTCATTCCAAGCATCAACCGTATAATTGGTTACAGGCTGATCTACAACCAGAGTTCCCACTGTACCTGTCCACACGCGGACAGCATAGGTGCAAGTGGTTTCTGCGGGGAAGAATTTGATTTTGGTAATATTCATGCCAACATAAGGATAGATGCTGTTTACTTCGCCAAGCGGATCCCATTTGGCTGCTACGTCGAAATCGGCAACAGCGTTTGTACCAACGGAGTTACCGGCGTTTTCGCCATCATAGCTAAGCCAGCCAGGTTCGCCACCACCGCCACCACTACCGGGAGCATCCCAGTTTAGGGTTACGGAAGTGCCGGCTACTGTTCCTTCAAGGTTTTCAGGAGCGGCAATAAACACATCGTTATAGATCTTGAAATCGTCAATCATAAAACCTGTGCCACTGGGGGTATCAGCATCGGATTTGAAGTACCAGCGGAACTTTGCAGTTTCACCAGCGTAATCGTTAATAAGACCATCAAGCGAGTAGCTTGCAATCATGGAAGACCACACATCGGGAGCGTCGCTATATACATAGTTACTGCCTGTGGCAAGACCATAAGGATTGCTCATGGCAAACCAGGTAACGCCGTTATTTACGGATATTTCCCAGCCGTAATAATCTACTTCAGGGAAAACGTCGGGATCGGTGAACAAGCCTTTAATCATGAAATCAGCACGGATATCGCCACTGGTAGGCAGCACGATAGGCGGGCTTACAAGATAGTTCATCATATTTACGTTATAGGAGCCTGTAGCATTCTGGTTGCGCATCACATGAGATGGTGATGGTGCCAGTGCATCAGTAGCAATTGCCCAAATGTCTCCACCCAGGGGAACCATTGAAGCAAAGGTCATTTGGCCATCGGCAGTACCATTGTTGGTATATCCGCCAAAGCTGATATCATCAACCATAAAACCAAACAGAGTAGGGTCATCGCCGGTGCTTTCGGCAGGATCGGAGGCAAAGGCAAAACGAATCATTACACTTTGGCCCACATAGGCAGAAAGATCGAAAGAGGCAGAGACCCAGTTAGGAGTGATACCACCCCAAGCAGGAATGTTCACGCCTTCGCCGTGTTCAAAACCAAAGGAATAAGAGCTGGTACAATGATAGGCAGGAGTGCCGGCGATAACGCTCCAGTTAGCTCCATTATCGGTGGACATACGAATGTTAGCAGAATCCCAACCGTTATAGTCACCGGTGCCACCTATGGCTTCCAAACCAAGTTTCATTTTGAAAGTGAGAGTTGCATTTGCCGCAGTAAGCGTGCGGGCGGGAGTATTCAAAACTAAGTATTGATGATCATAATAACCGCCAATATTTGCACCCTGTGCAAGAGTTGGATCACCCATCCACCACACGTTTCCTTGGGTGTCGGCATTATTGTAAATATGCCAATTGTTCGGTGATTCGCCACCATCATAGTGGGTCCATCCCGTAGCGCCCGATTCGAAATCTTCGCTGTAAGCTACTACTTCGTAGCGATTAGCAAACATGGCAATTACAATCGTAAAAGCCAAGAGTGTTAGCCAATACTTTTTCATCGATCCTCCTATAGATCAAGGGTTATTTCTTTAGTGTTTATAGCTTTTTACAAAGCCGTTTTTTTGTCAACCAATTTTTAACCACGTCTCTTCTTAAGTATATTGCAGGCGATAGAGGTCGTAATACAATCCTTTCTTATCCAGTAATGCAAAATGCGAGCCTTCTTCCACAATTTCTCCTTTATGCATCACCAAAATCCTATCCACATGCTGAATTGTGGACAATCTGTGCGCTATCATAATAGAAGTGCGGTGCTCGATAATCTTTTCCAAGGCATCCTGGATCAGGATTTCGGTTTCTGTATCGATATTGGAAGTGGCCTCATCCAGAATAAAGATTGCAGGGTTATAAGCCAAAACCCGGGCAAAAGCCAAAAGCTGGCGCTGACCTGTGGAAAGCGTTGCTCCACGTTCCATCACAGGTTCATCGTAACCAGCGGGAAGCTTGCTGATAAATTTATCTGCATTTACATACTTTGCCACCTGAGTAATCTCATCAGGGCTTAGTTTGCTGTTGTTCAACGCAATATTATCCCGAATGTTACCGCTGAAGATAAATACATCCTGCTGCACGATACCTACGTTACTGCGCAAATCAGCCAAAGAATACTGGTGTATTTCTTTGCCATCAATTCTAATCTGTCCTTTCTGATAGGGATACATCCCTAAAATCAGGTTAGCAATAGACGTTTTTCCGCTACCCGTATGCCCCACAAGAGCAATTTTCTCGCCGGGACGAATGGTGAAGGATATATCTTTCAGCACCCATTCATCAGGGTTATAGGCAAGCCACACATGATCGAACTCTATTTCTCCATCCATCACTATGCCCCGGTGCATTTCTTCACGATAGTCATCGGGCTGCAGCTCCATTAAATCAAATATCCGCTCTGCCCCAGACAAGGCTGCTTGCAGGATATTAAACTTTTCGGAAAAGTCGTTAATCGGCTCGAACAGCTTGCTGATATATTGGGTGAAAGCCATCAGCAAACCGATGGTGATCATCTTATGCAGAATTTGCCCGCCACCATACCAGATAATAACAGCCACAGCAACCTGTGACGATACATGGATGATAGGCCGGAAAAAAGCAAACAGTTTCAGCTGCTTGATGGACGTAGCAAAATATTGTTGGTTGATATCCGAGAATTCCTGCCGTTTATGGAAATACTGATTGAAGAGCTGGATAATCTTTTGCCCCGCAATGTGTTCGGCAAGCGTGGCATTTAGCTGTGCCAGATACTTGCGTACTTCGCGGTAAACCACACGGGTCTTGCTGCGATAAACGAAGATCACCCAAACAACCAGCGGTAGAATGGTGAAGCTCACCAAAGCCAACTGCCAGTTCAGCACCAGCATCAAAACCACTATCGCAATAATGAGGATGAAATCCTGGATAATGGTGATAACCCCAGATGCCAGCATTTCATCGATGGCACGGATATCGTTTGTTACTCTGGTAACCAGCCTTCCCACCGGGTTTTGGTCAAAATATTGCGTAGGCATCTTTTGCATGTGTTCAAACACGTCATAGCGTAAATCTGCCATCGCTTTTTGCGAAAAATAAGCAGTTATAACCGATTGAAAATAGCTGGTAACCAAGCGTAACGTGATGATGGAGAGAAAGATCATCGCCAGATAAAACAAAGTGCGCGATGCCTCGCCGCGTACGGCAAGCCTGTCCGTCTTGGGTAATTTCAACAGCTCTGCTTTGGCTACTGCCAGTTTACCGCCACCTACTCTAAACCATCCTTGCATACCTTCTTTACCGGCATTGGGGTGCTGGCTTTCTCTTAAGTATTTATTCAGAATAGCAGTGTGCTGCGGCTTGTCGGTTAGCAGATAAACCGTTGTCCAGCCGAGGATTCCCTTAGCTTTCAGTTCGTCCATATCGCTACGGTTTACCTTGTTACGATCTTTGGCATTCAGCACGATAAAGTGCAAGCCTGCGTTGTTATATTCCTTAAATTTCAGCTTCTTATAGCGCTGCTCAAACTCGCGATAAACTGTTTCATCACTAAAGATGGCGATACTTTTGTCGCTAACAATGCATTCGTCGATGGCATACCTCTGGATAAGGGGAATCACCACTTCCGCCGCCGAAATAAGCATCAGCAGGAAGAAAGAGAGAAACACCCATTTCAGATAAGGTTTTAAGTAAACCAGCATGCGCCCATACAAGCGCCGGTCGTAAATTTTGCTCTTCAGGTCGTCGCCACTAAAAGCTCCGCCACGGCCTCCTCCGCCACCACCTCCGTGCATCATACTTCCTCCCCTTCCAAGCGTGCCCGGATGCGTTGTTTTTCATAAAGATCATGATACATCCCACCTTGGGCAATCAGTGTCTGATGGTTTCCTCGTTCGGCAATAAGGCCATCCCCTATCACAATAATTTTATCTGCATGCTGGATCGAGGAAATGCGATGGGCAATGATCAACGTGGTCTTGCCTTCGCGCACTTGAATCAAGCGCTCCAGAATGAAACGCTCTGTTTTTGTATCCACTGCGGACAGGGCATCGTCCAAAATTAGAATTTGCGGATTTGTAAGCAAAGCACGAGCTATAGCTACACGCTGTTTTTGTCCACCGGAAAGGGTTATCCCCCGCTCTCCAACCATCGTTTCAAACTGGTGTTCAAACTCCATAATTTCGGTGTAAACCTGGGCAACTCTGGCCGCTTCATACACGGCTTCATCTGTTGTATCGGGATTGCCCAAGCGGATATTGTTAGCAATGGTATCCGAGAACAGGAAGATATCCTGAGGGACTAACACCATATCGCGACGCAATACTTCCAGAGGTATGGTGAACAGCTCTTTATCGTCTATAAATATTGAATTGCGCTCGGGATTGTAAATGCGCACCAGCAGCTCGATCAGGGTTGTTTTTCCGCAACCCGTGGGACCCACTATAGCCAGCGTTTTACCGGCATCGATACTGGCAGAAATATCGTTAAAAACTAAGGGTAAGGGAGCAAAACTTTTGCCTTCTTCATCCAGCCCGGCATCATAGCGGAAACTGAGATTCTGCAGCTGGATTTTGCCCGTCAAACTGGTGATGCTGCTATCGGCAAAGGCATCGCTGATTTCCGGCTCCACTTCAAAGATTTCATTGAGGCGCTTTAAGGATGCAGTGCCACGCTGATACATATCCACGATCCAGCCAATGGCAATCATCGGCCACACCAACATCCCCAAATACTGGAAGAAGGCAATGAAGCCTCCAATGCTTATTTCGCCTCGGATGGCAGCACGTCCGCCAAAATAGAGGGTAATAATCATGCTGGTGCTAACCACAAAGCCCATAAAGGGGTGAAAAATACCCGCAATCCGAGCCAGCGCCATATTCTGCTGCACGAAATCCTGGGATACCGCATCCATTTTGTCTATTTCGGTTTTTTCCTGCGCAAAGGCTTTAACAATGCGGATTCCCGAGATACTTTCCTGCACTCTTCCGCTTAAAGTGGCAAAACTCTGCTGCACTATGCCAAAGCGCTTGTGCATCTTTTTGCCAAAATAGCGAATTGTAAGGGATAAAAAAGGCATGGGCACTACCGCCAGCAAGGTTAACTGCCAGTTTATGGAAACCATGAACAAGAACGAGGCAAGGGTCATCAACACGATATCTAAAGCAGCTATTAAACCCATTCCAAACAGCATCCGCACCGCATTAAGATCGTTCGTGGCATACGCCATCAAATCGCCCGTCTTGCTGCGATTAAAGAAGTTCTGCGATAGCTTTAGCAGATGGTTGTAAAAATCCTGACGCAGGCTTTGCTCTATCCTGTGCGAGTTACCAATAATCAAAACCCGCCAAAAATAGCGCAGAATCATCACGGCAATAGCTAACCCGAAAATAACCAGACCTACCCAGACCAAGCCGTGTTCGTCTATTGTATTTGCCTGGATGTGATCTATGGCATATTGCATAACTTTGGGCATTGCCAATTGGACAACGTCCACCATAATCAGAATAACAATTCCGCCCAGAATCTGTTTATAGCTTTTCTTCAGGTAGGGAAGGATGGCATCGAATGTTCGCATTTCTCTCCAACTAAAATAATCAATATCAAGGCATGCAAGCAAGTGCTATGCCAAGTTTGGTGAGTATTTATGTTTCACCAAGGACAGCCTTCTAAACAGCAGTTTTTTGTCAAATTCTTTGTAACAATTGCTTGGGGCAGCAATCTCCCGATTAACACCACTCATAGGGGTGGCAATCTTCCGATTGCCACAAAGCATAGGGGCAGTTCACTCCTTACTGCTCTCATTGGCTTAGCATTGGCTTTGCATTGTCCATCCCATCCACAATGCATAGCCAATGCTAAGGCAATGCATGCAGGGAAGAGAGAAACAATTGGACGGAAGTAAGACTAAAAAGAATCAAGTTGCCTCCGCTAACTTCATCTCTATCTGCATTTTAAGAACTTTTAACTGCTAAGATAAAGATTAGCATAATCCACGGTTTAACTCATATTTTTGTCGCTGAAGATATAGGATTATCTCTAAAGTTATATAGGACAAAAATATAAGTCAAACACGCTCCAAGGGTAGCATCTCAATGCGCAGCATCTCACTTGCGCAGCATCTCACCTGCGCAGCATCTCACTTGCGCAGCATCTCACTTGCGCAGCTCTCACTTGCGAAGCATCTCACCTAAATGTACCTGTTTCACAAAATTTCTTATTGACAGATAGGCACCTATTTCGAAATTGTTTCTTCATGGAAATATTGAACCCTGAAACTCAGCTTAAACCTATTAAACCCTCGCTCGGCATTGATTTTCCGGAGATGGTGGCAAACCTGATGCACAATCTTCCGGGACTCGCCTACCGCTGTTTGTATGATGAGCAGTGGACTATGATCTTCCTTTCCCAAGGGTGTGCAGAAGTTATAGGATACAATTCCGAGGAACTCCTGGACAACAACAATTTTTCCTTCGAGAGTCTGATACACACTGAGGATCGGGAATATGTGCGCAAATGCGTTGATGAGGCAGTAAGCCGACGCACAAAATTCCAGATGGAATACCGGATAACAGATAAAGATGGCAATCTGCGTTGGGTGTGGGAACAAGGAAATGCCATATATGACGCCCACAACGAAGCCAGATATCTTGATGGCTACATAGCTGATATCACCTCTCGTAAAAATGTGGAAGAAGAGATTAAGCAAGCTGCCAAAAATCTTGCTGAGCTGAATGCCACCAAGGATAAGCTGTTTTCTCTGATCGCACACGATCTGCAGAATCCTGTTTATGCTATTATAACTTTATCAGATTTTATAGTTAACAACAAAAATAGCTTTAACGAGCAGGAAATAGGCACTTTCCTCAATCAGATAAGCCTCTCGGCAAAAGGCATTTTCGATTTGTTGGAGAATTTGCTGGACTGGGGCAGAATTCAGACGGGAAATATCGTTGTGCAGCAGGAATACGTTTCCCTTCCCAAGCTTATCAACTTTGTTGTAGGGCAATTTAAGCCCTCTTACCAAGAAAAAAACATCCAAATCCAATTTGCCCAAAACGAAGAAATCATGGTTGAAAGCGATTCGCGCCTACTTGGCACGATTTTGCGCAATTTGCTCTCCAATGCCATCAAATACTCCCATCCGAATTCCTCGGTGAAGATACAAATTGTGCGGGATAACTGCCAGATAATCCTAAGCGTGTCGGATAAAGGGATGGGCATAGGCAGACGCGATATGGCTCGCCTCTTTAGCATCAATAACGAAATCCACCGGCTGGGTACCCTGCGTGAATCCGGCAGCGGATTGGGACTGGTGCTGGTGAAAGAATTTGCCGATAAAATTGGGGCAAGCCTGCAGGTGAGCAGCAAGATAAATAGGGGCAGCACGTTCTCGGTAATTTTACCGGATGCTATGGCTGTAGCTCTGGATATTGAATCTTGATTGCCGCACCTGGATGCAAACTATTAGAGCACTGGTGTAAATGGGCTGGAATTGCTCCAACTGTATCATACGATGTTAAAATTTACATGATGCTCGATAATCGCATTGCAGAACTTGCGTTTGAGATTGAGAATTTTGTTGACAAGAATGGGATAACTTGATTATAAGGTTTTATAGTAGCGGAAGATCACACATTGCTTTCGGCTCTTACTAAATTTATATTAAGGGAGACTGATTAATGTTTGGACGCCTTGGTTTTAGTGAGATTTTATTGATTCTCGCTTTGGTTTTTGTCTTCTTTGGTGCAAAGAAGATTCCAGAAGCTGCCAAATCTATTGCCAAAGGATTAAAAGAGTTTAAGCGGGAATTATCGACAAAAGAAGATGATAAGCCCGATGATGATCCTCCAAATTCTGAACAAAAAAGTAAAGAGAAGGATATTTAGTAAGAAGGATGTTTGGAATTGGATCCGGCGAATTATTCTTACTCGTTCTAATTGCGGTAATCATCTTGGGGCCGAGAGAAACTGCAGTGTGGCTAAAGAAGATAAAAAAGTCCATTTCTCAGTTCAAAGAATATAGAAGGGATATTGAGGATGATATCCATAAAGAACATAACGATATGGATATCAAATAGAGTTTGGCAGCTATACATCTTTTAAAGAGCGAAATTAATAGGCTGTGCTCTCGCTCTAATGTGTTGGCATGAAAGAATCAAACGATAAATATTTGACATTTGGCGATCATTTCCAAGAACTGAGAGTAAGGCTGCTACTAATCTTAGCGATTTTTTTTGTTTTATTTATAATATCCTGGGCGTTCCGTAGTGATTTGTTGAACTTGTATTTAAAGCTGATATCAGCTACCTTAAACGTGAACCATGGGAAAATAATCCAAGTAAGAATCGGAGATAAACTGCAATCTCATCTGATGATCTCAGGATTTGTTTCCTTAGTATTGCTTATCCCAATAGCATTGGTTATCATTAGTGGGTTTGTTTCACCTGCCCTAAGCAAAAGCAACAAACAGAGGCTCAGATTTCTCTTAAGTACTTCAACAATTCTGTTCTACATCGGGATTGCTTTTTCATACTTCTTTATCATCCCCCTAATTTACAATTACTTTCTTAACTATAGTTCTGTGGATAAAGGATTGATTAATAGTGCAGCTATAGAGACTAATTTGAACCTGTCATTAAAAGAATTAGTTTCATCTACTCAGAATTTGATGATATCCTTTGCCCTTGTCACCCAAATACCACTTATCATGTTATTGTTGTACAATTTTGGAATTGTGAGTATGCCTTTTTTAAAACAATACAGACGCCATCTCTATGTAGTGTGTTTCATTATCGCAGCTATTCTTACTCCCCCTGATCCTGTTTCTATGGTTGTAATGGCTTTACCGATGTTGTTATTGTTTGAGCTGGGGATGATACTCTGTAAGGTTTTCACTAATGATCGTGCCAATAATTCCCCATGAATGAAAGTAGGATTAGTTGAATCATTTTACCAGAAAAGGCTTTCTGAAAGCACTGTTTTCAGATGTATTCATGATCTTTGATGAAACCTTGGGTAATGACAACTTCCCTTTAGCTGAAATTCATTCCTTTTCTGACGATATTATCCTGAACCTGAAAGTGATTTTTTTTCGTGAATGTGAGGTGAAAATAGTGGCAAATACTCTGCTCAAACGCAGTGTAGATGATAAAGAATGGAACCTTATTTGTCCTGTATCTGAGCTTGACACTCAATCTCTTGATTTCTTCAGAAGGGGGCTAAGTGTTTCCAAAATAGTTAATAACAACAACGGGGGCACCAACTGTACAGATAAAGACCAAATTGAGCAAGTGAAGTCTTTTCTCTTTGTGCTAATTGATAACCGGATTTGTTACCCTGATATCGAGCACGATTTCAATTTAGATATCGTTTACAAGAGCCATGATACTGAGCTACACAAAGCCTGATCCAACGCTACCGATTTACAAAATACTCCATCAGAATGGCGCATACCTTTATGCTGAGGGTGCATTACAAAAGCTACAAGATGGCGTTTATTCAAAACCTGATATACTACTGCAGCAACGTGCAGAGAATTCCAGCAATCTCTGGAAACACATTCATACCACTTATCAGCGTGATTATTGCCTTACGGTAATACCAAATTATGATTGTAATTTGTCTTGTGGCTATTGCTTCAATAAAGCCCATACAAGTTGCAAGCAACTTATTGACATTGAATATGTTAAAACTAATGCAAGATTAGTAATCAGTAATTGTATTGCCGACAATAAAACTTTTCATCTTGTGGTGACTGGAGGAGGTGAACCAACTTTTCACTGGGAATTATTGCAGCAAATTGTTCGGGAAGTGAAGATAATCCTGGCGCACAATCCTGTTGAAAGCTTCTTTTATCTTTCGACTAACGCTATTTTGCTGAATAAAGCCAAAACACGCTGGATCGCATCGGCTTTCGATTTGATTGGTTTGTCGTGTGATGGACCGGAGCTATCCAACTCGCAGCATCTACGCAATAATTTGAGCAGAAGAAATCGGAAGGCTTTTAAGAAAGTGTGTGAGGTTGCGGGATATCTGAGGCTTTTTGCTGCAGATTACGAAGTTCGCATCACGGTATTACCAGAAGATTTTGCTTACATACCCGAAATAGTTTATTCAACCCAAAGATTCCTGGAATGTGATAATATTAGGATAGAGCCTGTTTATGGGATTGACTACAACGAAAACCAGTATTCAGAGTATGCTTCTCAATTTGTGCTCGGTTATTTTGGGGCAAAGAAGGCGCTTTCGGCTCTCAAGGCAAATTTATTCTATTCCGGGGTAAGAATGGGCGAAGTACATAGCACATATTGTGATATTTATCGAAACGTAAGGAGGATTTTCCCGATAAACCAGATAAACTACTGTTTTTTGGGAAAGGATAGAACAATCCTCTGTGATGTATTAACCAATGTAACCCCAAATGGTGAAACACCAGATATAAATACTAACCTTGAAGCAATAAAGACCTTTGAACACTGCCACAATTGCATCGCTGAATACCACTGCTCAAGAGCCTGCCCTGATTTCTGCTGGAAAGATAACACTGCACCACAACGATTTGCCTTCAAATGTAGCCTAAATAGACAATTGGCAGAATCTTTTATTGCAGATATCATTGAGAGAAACGAATCTTGAACAATCTTGACGCAGCCCAATTGCATCTGCGGTGGTACCAGCACTTGCAGGAAACCAAAAAGAGCTATCCTGATCTTATTATCGAGGATGGCGGGGATACGGTAAGAATAGGAGATCTATCCCAAGGTTGCAGGCTATGCAAGGATGGAGCTTGGGATTGCTTGTTTGTGACATCGATGTGCAATCTTAACTGCCACTTTTGTTTAAGCCCCACCCTCAATGATGGGGCTATCCCCGTTTCGGCTATGGGAAGTGAAACAGATCTTATCGAAAACTATACAATCGCAAACATCAAAGGCTGCAGCTATTCCGGAGGGGAACCCCTGCTTGATTTTGATAAACTAATACACCTGCATCAGTTACTAAGACATCACTATCCTCAAAACTACTTTTGGCTATATACAAATGGCGTATTATTGGATACAAACAAGCTGCGCCTATTAGCCGAACTGGGGTTTAATGAGATTCGCTTTAACACAGCAGCAACAGGATATTCCGATCCCAATATCTTAAGAGTAATAGAAAAAGCAGCCCAATTTATCGAAAACATTACAATAGAAATTCCGCTACTGAAACAAGATGAGCCCAAACTGCTGGCTGCCCTGAAGCGATATGAAAATGCGGGTGTTAAGTATCTAAATCTGCACGATCTAATGCGAGAAGGTGGGAGCAATTCAGCGCTAATTCAGCACGAGAATTTTGACAGAGTTACATTTAAAGACGGACATTGTACTGATATCTCCCTGGATAGCTGGTCGATGTTTCTTGATATAGTTAAGCACTCAGCAGAACACTCGCTTCGCCTTAGTTTGAACCATTGCTCCATTGCCAATAAAATCAGACAGATTAGCAAACGCAGGCAGCAAATGGCACGAATTGTGAAACTGCCACATCAAAAAATGGAAGCTGACTTGCTCTACACAATTAAAGTAACGAATAGAAACAAGACTATCTGTTACTTTCATCCTGACCTCTTTGATGAAAAGCTTGCCGATAAAACGAGCCATATCGAACATATAAAAATACTTGCTCCACTATTTATCTGCAATTCGAAAGTTCACCATTAGCAAAAGTTGTAAAACTCATGGAAATTGGAGTGTTACCCAGTTCCGTATTTTCGGTAGCAGACTTCTGCTGCACGAGCAAGGATTTAGGTATATGCAATATATAGCACAGAAGTATGAACAGTCTATAGAAAAGGGAGGATGCCTGAATGTACAAAATGGCTTGACATTATTCTTAAGATAATAATAGTAGAGAAAAACGTTATGCGGTTTATTGGAAGTTTACTTGCCTAACGAGTTTAATTGCGTAATTTATTTGATATTGATGTACAGGGAGGTAATGGATAGATGAATATTCCCGGCCATGTTCCAGAAGGAAGGGAATCGGAGCCACTAAAAAGGATTGATTATTATTCTCTTGGTGGAAGCCCAAAATGAAATTGAGAATAATCTCTGCTTGCTCAAATTTTGTTGATTAAGGAGGGCATATTTTAGAAGCTCAGCTACGTTCTATCTTGGAAAAGATTCCGCATATTTACGGTAAAAACAGAATTGTGGAATTATCTCAATCCCTGGATGGCTTTTATCAGCCGGATCAATTGCAAATTCCCTTGCCAATCTGGCGAACCAAAGGATTTGAAGATAGTTGTTTTGATAGCTGGCGCATAATAGATGGTCTTTTATGCGATAATGCTCCTGTAATTCCCAATCAATCGATTTATATACACATTCCATATTGTAGCTCAAAATGTGGATTCTGCGATTGCTTTTCTATAGAAGAAAAAGACCAGTTAACCATCGACAAGTATGTGCAAATCCTGATAGCTGAAATGAAAGTATGGGCGAGATTAAAAGATATAGCCAAACGACATGTTACCGTAGTTCAATTTGGAGGTGGAAGCCCAAGCTATTTATCGGATGAGAATCTAAGGGCAATATTCGCAGAGTTATCAAATTCATTTTCGGTAGATTCCCAAACCCAAATCTATATGGAGTGTAATTCAGTACAACTTTCTGAGGCTAAAATACGGTTACTCAAGAGCCTGGGAGTTACCCGAATTAGCCTGGGTATTCAAACTATGGAAGAGCCTTTGCGAAGCATAATTGGCAGGGTACACTCAAAAAATGAGTTAATCACGGTGATAAATAGGGTTTTGGACAGTGGTATCACTACGGCAGCGGACATTATCTACGGTCTTCCCAATCAAACTTACGCAGGGTATCTTGCCTCTTTAGAAAAGCTGGTAGAGATTGGGGTTCAGGGGATTTCTTTGTATCCATTTGTGGTTTCTGATAAAAACCAGAAATTTGTACATTCTGTGTTTCCTGTTTATAAAAAGAATGGAATTGAGGATTTTATCTCTTTCCTTTCTGGGCACTTATTCCTAAATGACGCAAAATACCAAAAGAACTTTTTCCTGCACTTTGCCAAACCAGAAGACCAAAACCTTTATTATAGACACCTTTTAAGATCGGAAGATTTGATAGCATTGGGGGCAACAGCAGATGGGATAGTGGGATTCTATCGATATCGGAACCATGGGCTTCCCAATTATATAAAATATGGAAAGAAGGGCTTATTCCATGAAGGGGGAGTTTGGGAATTGAACCTTCCTCCGCAAGTGAAATCAGCATCAATAGAGCTAATGTGTGGGAAGCTGAATCTACCCGTTTATGCAGAGCTATCCCGTTATCAGATTTCGGATAAGTGGCTTGCATCTGGCTTGTTAAACTATTCCAGTGAACATGAATATGCTCTTTCGGCAACAGGATCATGGTTTGTTAATGCGATGATAACAGAAGTAAATAACCATTACCTGGTTTGAATGAATCAATGATTTGTATTTTATCTAAGCAGAAAGTACTGAGTATAATTAGCCATCTTCATGTAACAGTTATCATGATGATAGGGCTACACTCATTATATTTAATAATTGAAGAAAGGTGATTATGAGAAAACTACTGTTTGTTATTATGATTATGTTTTTGGTTTCTGGTAGTTGGGCGCAACTGGTGAAAAATGTTCCAGCAAGGGTCATGGTATATGATGGGAATCTGGGGGGTTATCAATTCTCGGTGTATAATAATGCAATTAAACAGGATGTTCTATGTTTTTCTGCTCCAATAAGCGATAAGTTTAATTTGTATTGCACGATATATGACTATATGAAAATCCACAAGGATAAGAAAAGCATTTCTCAAACCTCATGGTTTCCCTTTGGGCTTGCCTACGTTCCACTCAGATCCAAAAATTTCGCTATTGAGGGTGGTTCCACGTTGTTTTTGTTTGGGCCTCATGAAAAGATCTACTTTGAGCATGGGGCTAAGGTGGTAGTGAGTCTATTACCCATAAGCGATAGTTCGGAGGGATCTGTATTATTCCTCACGCTTTCAGGGGGTTACCGCCAATTTAGTAATGATTACAGTAAAAAATTTAGCGGAGCTTACGCCGGTTTGTCCTTGGCTTTTGGGGGCTATATTACAAAAACCGTTCCCAATAAAAACAAGCCCAAGATTGACCAGCAGAACCTTACGTGGACACAAGAGAACAGTTCATTGAATAATTGGTCTGAATACCTCAGTATTTATCCAGATTATATTAACAAAATTGATCTCAGTGAATTCTCCAAAATGATTGCAAATGCAAGCCTTAGCGATGTAACTGCATTCGTTGCCAAGTATCCAAAGATGGGAGCATTAGTTTCCGAAGATGATATTTTCCGGATGATGTCCACAGAAAAATGGGAAACCTGCCGGTTAATTTGTGAAAAACAGCCGAAATATCTGAAGTATATCCCAGAGCAAAATAAATTAGCATACATCGCCTCAAGTACTAAACAACAAGACTTAAAGTTAGCTGCTTTCATGTTGTTGAATGATGGAACGCTAAACCAGTTGTATAGTAAAAGTGATCTGGATCCGGGAATGCGGATGGCAATTGGTTTCAAGAAAAACGCAATCAATCTCAAGACAGAAATACTTTCAAACTCATGGGAAAGAATTAGTTCAGCTTATTACATGATTGAACCAGCGGGTTGTGGATTCCCAGATTTGGTGGAAATGTGCTACGCTCTAATACGTAAAGGTGATACTTCAAGGATATCTGATTTGAAAACAATGCTAACAAATCAGGGTAATCTAATGCTGGCAAACACGTATTACAATTGCGGCCAAAAAGATTTGCAAGATGCAGCTTTAGTATGGGCGAAAACCAAAGGTTTTACCTTGCCAATAGTTGGGAGCCTTGGCACACAAGTTAAATGGGGCTTAAATAAATGAAAAAGCACTGTGTTCGCCGGGTCGGATCTCTTTATAAGTACTATGCAGAGTCATGTTTTTTTTCAAGGGTTTCCAAGGATATGTATCTGGTGCACGCCCCGGAAAAACCATTGACTTTTGTCTGCAACCGATCGATGGTGGATTTTATTAAGAGTTTAAGCAAAACTGGAGTGTGTGTTCACGACGAAACGTATAGATCATCCTTTCAGCTTTTGGATAAAATTGGTTTTTTTCAACAGAACAAACGGAGATTGCCCGAAATAGAGGATAAATCTGTCTTTAAACCTTGCATAGGCGTCATTCTTGTCACAAATTCATGCAATCTGAGCTGTATCTATTGTTATGCTTCCCCAAATTCTGCTAAGCCGAAGATCATCTCTGCCAAAACTGGAAAGAAACTAATAGATATCGTGGCAAACAATGCTGTATTGGCAAAAGCAGATAGCTTCTCAATTTGTTTCCATGGAGGAGGAGAGCCAACAATTCCTGCCGCAAAACATCGCGTACTTGAGCTGATAAAATATGCAAAAACCCAAGAACTTCCTTGCAATATCTCTCTCACTACAAATGGCTTTTGGAGCGAAGAGGATGCTGAAATCTATCTTACTTCCGGGATCACCGAGATTTCCTTATCGTGTGATGGAAATGAAGAAATTCAAAACAGGCAAAGGCCTACTGTTCAGGGCACGGAGAGTTTCAGCAGAGTATTTTCCACTATCAAAGCTATAGAAAAGAAGAGTATGCCTTATGGGATAAGGTTTTCCGTTATGGATGAATCTATTACGAACCTCCCTGAAAGTATTAAGTATTTTTGCGAAAACACAGCCTGTAACGTGTTTCAGGTAGAGCCGGTTTTTGGCCATGGTAAAGCAAAGGAAAGCTATCTGAAAAACAACTCAAGATTTGTAAAAGCTTTCTTTGAAGCGTATGATATTGCCTCCTCTTATGGCAGAACGATCTACTATTCAGGAGCAAGACCAGCGGTTTTTACCAATAAATTCTGCTCTGCTCTGGATAGCGCTTTGATCGTAAACCATGATAACGACTTAACCTCTTGTTATGAGATTTTTGGCAAAGAACATGAATTAAGTGGGCTTTTCATGTACGGCAAGATGAATTCTGCAGGTGATCTGATGATAGATACCAGAATTAGAGAAACGCTTGCCTCCACCATCAGTTTACGCCAAGCTGAATGCCTCAAGAAAAGGTGTTTTTGCTATTATCATTGTGCGGGAGATTGTCCTCCCAAAACGATTAACTCAGATCAATCG
Source organism: Cloacimonas sp. (SeqCode) (assembly GCA_034005785.1). GTDB lineage: Bacteria > Cloacimonadota > Cloacimonadia > Cloacimonadales > Cloacimonadaceae > Cloacimonas. Next base: position 17,570 of record JAVEUB010000004.1, read on the forward strand.
GGGGCGAATACATTTAGTGCCAGGTGTAATCTGAACCGAAGTATTACTAAAGGGATACTTTTAAGGAATATTGAAAGTGCTGGAGGAGTTTGGCATGGAGAAGATACTCAGGGCTGTAGAGTATGATCTTGGATACAGTGTTTGTAATCCCCATCTTGGATAAGTACTTATTGTATTCTCCCAAACATGTGTTTATAGCTCTAATTAACAAACAAGCAGTAGCAGAGATTTACAATATCTTAGCTACGAATACAACAAGCAAACACCATAAATATTTATCCCCTATTATTGAAGTGATTAACCAGCCTGTGCATAAAGATATAGGTGCTCTGAAGGGTGGGTTTAATCCCTGTTTTCTGGGCATAGTTTTAAGCAGAAGATGCAATATGAAATGCAGCTACTGCAATTTCGAACCAAATACCAGCCCCAAAGAGAAAGTTGATCTTGATAAAGCGTTAGCTTTGATAGATTATTTTGTGAATCTCAAAAAAAAGCAGGGACATAGCTCTTGCGCTATCGAATTCTTTGGCGGTGAGCCTTTTGTAGAAGATAACTTGATCAGCATTATTGTTCATAGAAGCCGCTACCTCGGCTCTATGCTGGGGATAAACCCTTGCTTTTCTGCAGTTACCAATGGGTATCTCACCCCTAAACAAAGGGTATTTATCGAGGATTATTTTGATTCTATAGTAGTTTCCTGCGATGGATTTATGCAGCATCATAACCGTAATCGAAAACTGGTTAATGGTAAATCCAGCTATCGCAAGGTGTTTGCAACTATGAAACAATTCAGCAAAGCTGATATTGAGTTTGCCATTCGTTGCTGTGTAACCAAAGATTCTGTGCACGATATGGCAGATATGGCAGAATGGTTCTGCACCGAGTTCAAGCCAGACTTGGTAAATTTCGAAGTTTTAACTGAAAACGCTGAGACTATTGAAGCTGGAATTTCTGCACCCGCTCCAGATGACTTTGCCATAAACCTGGTTAAAAGCTGGAGAATCCTTGAAAAGCACAATGTGAAATACTCCTATGCTCCCGTATCTCTTCAAAATCTAAATATCTCTACCTGCCCAGTGGGAAATGATGCCCTTATCTTACATCCAGATGGTGTGCTTGCAAGCTGCTATCTGGGAAAGGATGAGTGGCAAAATGAAAGGATAGATTTTAGTCTCGGTGAGGTTGGTTCAGATGGCGTGGTAAGCATAGATATTGATAAGGTTTTTGGCATGCGTGAACACGTTCAAAACAAGCCAATATGCGACGATTGTTTCTGCCGGTTCAGTTGCGCAGGAAACTGCCATGTAAACACATTGGTAGCGAGTAAGGGAGAAGAAAAATCAAGTTTCTGCAAGCAAACGAGGATTATCACTGCCTGTGAACTGCTGCATAATATGAACCTCTTGGATCTTGAGCAACAGTTTTTGGCAAATCACGAAGCACTGCATTTGCTGAATTCAGCAAATTCAGACAAGCTTGCAAAGTATGTGTGCCAATGAAATACAGCATAAATCCACAAATGGTATACTGCGTGAATCAATTTAGCATCACGATTACATCAGCGGAAAGCCTGAACGTGTATGAGATAACATATCCTGATGCAGCAGTTCTGGATTCCTTTTTGCAGGGATATTCTAAACAAAAGACAATAACCTTGCTTGAGAACGTCATGCTTGTAAATAAGAGCAAGGCAAATGAGCTATATGAAAAAGCTATCCTAAATTTCGTGTGTCATCAAATAGTTATACCCAGGAGGTTCGAATGAAAAAAAACAAAGAAAAGCCAGAGATCTATATGATCAGCAAGGATAACCAAGACAACTCGAAAGTATCGAGGAAAAGATTCTTAGGTACCGTTGGTATCTCCGCAGCTCTGTTAGCTTTGAATCCTGTACTTGAGGGAGAAACCAATCAGGGAACATCAAATTTGGTGCAAGCTCCCACTAATAAAAATGCTGGAATTGTTTTAGAAAGCGGTAATTCTAATTTGTTTAAAGCCCATGCTAAAGCAGTCCTAAACTTGGCTTTCAGTCCCAAAGGACAGTTTCTGGCATCAGTGGGAGCAGATGAGAAGCTAAAGGTATGGGGGATGCCTGATGTTATGCTGGCAAAAACTATTAATATTATAGCCAATATACTCGATCCACTCATTATCAATCCAGACGGAAGCCTCATGGCTCTCAAAAATGCTGGAGGAATTATGCTTTGGAATACTGAGAGCTGGGATCTCCAAAATGTGTTGGAGGAGAAGAATACACACACAAAACAATATCTGTTTTGCACTGAAAGTAGTAAATTACTAACTCAATGCGACAAGGGAAAAATTCATTATTGGGATGTTCCGAACTTAAATCTGTCACAGTCCACACAACCCTTTTCCGGTGTGTTGGATATCAGTGCTGACGGAAAGATGTTTGCTGCATTGACGGATGATAATAAGATTAGCATTAATCAATTGCCTGATGGCAAGTTAATCAAGCAATATGACGGACACAATGCCCAGATAACAATGGCACTCTTTAGCCCTTCGGGTAAAGCGCTAATTACTTATGACACAACTGGATTGATGAAGCTCTGGGACTTACAGGATATCAAAACTGTGGCAATTCGGGAGTGGATTTATCAAAACGCCAATAGCTTGATTTTCAGTCCTTCCGGAAAGAACTTGGTAACCATCAGTGGATCTGTTATAAAGGTATGGAGTATTCCGGACGGAGTTTTGCGTGCTACATTGAACAAACATACTAACAATGTCAATTCTGCGTCCTTTAGCTCGGATGGAAAATATCTTGCCTCAGGTGATGTAGACGGTATAATTAGATTGTGGGAAATGCCACAAGGTACTAAAAACTGGTTGATTTATGATCAGAGCTTAATGAAACCAGTAAATGTTTTAGAAGTTAAGGAGCAAGGTGCTGAAATAATTACCATGCCTTGCGGGAGTGTGATTCCAGCCAAAGCTACCTGTATCTGTAACTGCATTGAATCCTCCAAAACATACCAAGGAACAAAGACCATTTGCACCTGCAATACAGTATTAGTTCCGGCTGGATCGAAGTTCAGCGGTACGTGTGTATGTAACACCATATCCGTGGGCATCCAGGGAATAAATGATGCAGGAACTACCAGGACGACTCAGACCAAAGGTACCGTTTGCACCTGCAACACTATATGCACTTGCAACACAGTTTGTTCTTGTGACAGCCATACCAACAGTTATCATTATTGGTATCCTAACTAAAAACACTGAGCTTGTGGCAAACATAGCAATCACCTCTATATGCAACAGAAGCTGTAGTTACTGTTTTGCGAAGACAGACATATCTACAAAAGAGCTGCCAAAGTATATGTCATCAGACATTTTTCACAGGGCAGTGGACTTATTATTGGCAAGTGGCCAGAAAGAAATTAGAATCATTGGGGGGGAACCTTTTCTCCACCCGCAAATCCACGAGTTTATAGATGTTGTTCTGAAACGACAAGGCACTGCTATGGTCTTTTCAAACGGACTTATTTCTGAAGATAACACCACTTGGCTTTCCAGTTTATCCACCCAAAACCTTTCTTTTTTAGCAAACCTCTCACCGCTGGATAGTTACTCCTCATCACAGAAGATATTACTTGAAAGATTCCTGGAATTATGTGGCGATAAAATTGCCTTGAGCTTTAATATTTTTCGCCCAGGGATGGATTGTAACTACCTGATAGACTATATCGTTAAATTCAATTTGAAAAGAACGATCAGAATCGGTATAGCTCATCCCAATCCAGCCTATTCTAATAGTTTCTTATTACCCAAGCATTACAAAGAAGTTGGGCAAAGTATTAAAGAATTTGAGGATAGGGCAAAAAGCTCCGAGATAGAGCTTGTTTACGATTGCGGTTTTGTCCCGTGTATGTTTCCGGGTTTAGCTTCCAGTTCAGCCGCCCCTTTCCCTACTGCAAACTGCTCTCCCATCTTAGATATTCTTACTGATGGATCTGTAATCTGCTGTTTTCCTCTGGCAAGAATCTATAAAACGGACATTTATCAATATGCATCTTTAGCTGAGATGCATCTTTATTTTTCAGATGTCTTAAGCAAATTTGATTCAGTGGGGATATTCAAAGCCTGTAACCTCTGCTCATTTTCCCAGAACTATAGCTGTAAAGGTGGTTGTATTTCCCATAAAATAAGGAGATTCAGGGTACTCCAAACTGCCAAGCCTTAAGCGATCTTTACCATTATGCAAGGTTATGTGCCTTAAATACTGGTACTTAGCTGTCTTATGGTCACTACACGAGTTGATATTTTGTAACTGTTCTTTTTTACAGGTTAAGGCGTAGATTCAGCCCCTTTTTTAAAAATGGGTTGGCTTTATTCCAGGCAAGCCTGCAGGTGAGCAGCAAGATAAATAGGGGCAGCACGTTCTCGGTAATTTTACCGGATGCTATGGCTTTAGGCGAAGACACAGAGTAATTATAGATAACAGACCATTAATTATTTCATAGATACTACATTATAAACGGTGGCTGAAGCACACCGCCTATCGTCTTTACCTCGTTCCTACGGAACATCATGATCTATCTGAAACAAAGGCCACAGGGACTTTCAAAAAAAACTATATTGCTTGCAACTATTTGATCCAATAGAGAAATAAGTATGTAATGATTATCGCTCTTGACATTAATTTGCGGTCTGCCACAATTGTGTTGTGTTTGATTTTGGTTTCCTGCATTAGGTTTGTTTGAAAGGGAAACTAAGCAAACTAATGCATAACTGGTATAAATTGGCTGCATTTGCATAACACATGTAGCCCAAGCTACCGAAACTGGATTATTGATAAAGGAGGTTTACCATGAAACGCTTGCTAATAGTGCTACTACTACTAATTGGCAGTATGCTATGTGCTGATACCTGGATCCGCAACTACCAATGGACA
>JAVEUB010000215.1:0-5249 GCA_034005785.1 Cloacimonas sp. (SeqCode)
CGATCTCTGAAACAATTGCAGAAGGTTTATCCCCAAAAAACTACTGCCGAACGAAATGCAATCCTGAAACAACTATATCGCGAAATGGCACTTACAGTACAGGAAGAATATTTAACCAATGATGCGCAACTCTTTGCTGAAGTAACGATTATCGGCAGAGAACATATAGACAAAGCCCTGCATTTCGGCCGTGGAGCAATTTTAGCCACAGCCCATTTTGGCAATTGGGAAGCTGCCAGGATTTTGCCCCTGGCGGGCATACCCTTAAGCGTGATAACCAAAGCTCAGCGCAATAATCTCTTTGATAATTACACCAATAAGATTCGTGAACGCAGCGGTTTGAAAGTAATAAACATGAAACGCGGGCTGCGTGATATTGTTCATCAACTGAAAGAGGGTAGATTTGTAGCCATTTTAATGGATCAGGACGCTGGCTCTTCCGGCTTGATCATGGAATTTTTGGGGTTTCCAGCTTCACATTGGAAGGGAGTAGCCAAACTATCGCTTCGCTACAAAGTTCCTATTGTGCCTGGTTTTGCCCGTAGAGGCGAGAACGGTAAAATTGTGTTCGATTTTTACCCCATGATCCTGCATGAGGATCTTACCGACAAAGAAGAAAACTATCGCACTGTACTGGCAGAGGTTAATGCAATTGTGGAGGCTCAAATTCACAAGTGGCCAGAACAATGGTTTTGGGTACATAAAAGGTGGAAACATGTATATGACATGCTGGCTTAAGGCAAACAAGCAACAGTATGTTGCTTCATCATCAAAAGGACTGGAGTAAACAATGTTTATAGATCACCGTTATCAGGTTTTAGAGAGCCTTGGTTCTGGCTCTTGGGCAAATGTGTTTAAGGTGCGGGATATCCGCAGCGACAATCTTTATACCCTGAAACTATTTCAATATCTGCCGTCCAAGGATTTATACTCTCATTTCAGTGCTGAACAAATGCATCATATCACCAAAATTGAACATCCTAATTTGAGCCACGTGGTTGATTTTGGGCATGTTAGCGATCACATCTATTTTATCAGTGAATATTTTGAAGGCAAGACCCTGAATTTCTTTCGCTACAGTAAGGCAAAAATAAACCTCATCTATGATATTGCCGCGCAAGCATGTTATGCCCTAAATGCTTTGCATACCCAGAATATATTGCACAAAGACTTGAAGCTGGAAAACGTACTGTACCGGATGGAAGGCAAATCTCTGGTGCTAAAGCTAATTGATTTTGGCTTTTCCAAGATAGATACAGGCTTGGATAATCATGTGGTATCGGGTTCTTTGCCATATTTAGCTCCGGAAGTTTATATGGGAAAGCCTGCTACAAAAGCTAGTGATTTCTATGCTCTGGGGGTAATCTTATACCGTCTGACCACCGGAAGTTTCCCTTACAGCGTGGATCAGATAAATGCGCTGATAACAGGCGGGAACCAGTACTTTATTCCTAATTTCCCCAGTGAGTTGAACAAAGATATTCCCCTCGAACTGGAGAAGTTTATCCTCCGCTTGTTGGAAAGAAACCCCGATAATCGCTTTGCAAGTAGCGAAGAAATCGTAAGTTACCTAAACCGTATCCACCATGAAGAGTATCCGTTTACTTCGGAATGGACTATCCTTAATACTTTGCATTTCAATAGCTATCTGGTTCGGGAAAAGTACTCGCATCAATTGATGGATTTTATTCCAGCGGTGGAAAGCGGAAATGGCAAGATTGTTTCGGCAATAGGTGGAGACGGCCTTGGTAAAGATAATATTCTGTCACTTTTTCGCTACCATCTGCTAAGTGGAAAGTATTTTATCTTCGATTACAGTTGTTCGCGAACTGATCATGAAGCTTTCTTTGCATTGATCAAGGAATTTGTGCAAGCACTAAAAGAAGAAGAATTAGAAAAGTACCCCAGCTTGAAGCAGATTTCAGAGAAATTCCGGCACTATCTGTTTGCCTCCGAAAAAGAAGCCAAATCCATCAGCCAGTCGACATCCGAGCTGAAGATAGATTTTGAATCAGTAAAAAGCTTGCTGATAGATTTATCTCATGATAAACCAATCATATTCATCATCCGTAACTTTCAGCATGTGCACCGGCACACGATTGATTTTATCAATTTCATCTCACCATATATTGTGAAACATCGGATCATGGTGGCTCTTACCTGCAACGATTTTAACAAAGTGAACCAAATAGAGCATACTGTTATCTTGAATATCCCCATGCTAAGCGCTGATGAGAGTAAAACATACATCAACCGCTTGCTATCAAGCAATATTCCCACAAACATTTCCGGGGAACTTTTTGAACGGTCTTCGGGTAATCCCCATTTTATTCGTGAGATATTAATGGACCTGGCGCAGCGCAAGAAAATCTATTCTGATGATGGCATTCGTTTTTCGGAAGATTTGGCTGAGTATCAGTTACCGGTAAAACTGCTGCATTCTGTTTATTCGCGGTTAAGCCACATCTCTCACCCTAATTACCAACATTTGCAAAAGCTTAGCATTGTTCAAACAGCCTTAACCAGGGAATTGATTATCTATATTCTGAAGATAAAAGATGCTGAACTGTACTCTCTTTTGAACGATAGCACCTATAACGAGATCCTCTGCAAACAAGGGAAGAATTACTACTTTACTTTTCGTGAAGCAAAACTGCGTTTGTATAATGAGTGTCAGGAGAAACTGCATATACTGGTTTCGAAAAGAGTGCTTAAGTATTATAGCAACAAAGAGATGCTCGATATTGACACCTGCCGGGGGATTATCCGGAATTCCTATCTGGCAAATGACCTGCTCTCGGCAAGATCATACTATTTGAAACTGTATCGGCTGGTGCAGGATGTAAACGATCAGGAACGTTCGTACGATGCCATTCTGAATGTGCTTAAGTTAGATTTCCAGGCAGAGCTTGATATTCCACTTAAAGACCTTATTATCGATATCTATGCCTTCCAGGAGAAGACAGAGATTACAGGGTATTTCGAGAATGCAGGCTTTGTAATCTCGGAAATCCGATCGTTTCCGGATATTTTTGAAAAGTACTTACTATTGGGCACAGTTAAGCTGCTTGCCGAAGATACCAGCGGTGCCCTACAGCAATTCAAGCAAGCCGAGAAACTTACTCAAACAGGAAGGCAGCAGCTTTTACTGTGGCTGTACTTTGTGCAAATATTTGCGAAAACTGATTTACCCCAAATGAAGAAGTATCTTGATCTGGCAATGGTGCAGGACATGCCCCTGGAGTTAAAAATAGCATTTACGGATAGGTTGGCAGTGTATCATTCCCTGAACAAAGACACCGATAGAGCGATAAAAACTATAGAAGATTTTTTGTTACTGCTTCCCCCTGAACACGATACCCGGGTGATGATCCGTATGGCTGCCATGCATAATGATTTAGGCGTTTTTTACAGTGACCAGAAGAACATTGAAGAGGCAGATGAGCATCTCAATATAGCCCTAAGTATTTGGAAAAGATATAACATAAAACGCTATCTGGGCTTGATATATAACAATATTTCCGATCTCTATCTGAAGCAAGGAATCACAGTGCTTTCAGAGCACTATTCTGAACTGGGATTCCAACATGCAAATGAGCTGAATCTTACCCTTACCAAAGCCCTGGCACTGCTAAACCAGGGTGAAGCGAAGATTAAAATGGGCGATTTTATCACCGCTGAGAAGAAGCTTCTGGAATGCAAAGCACTGGTGTTATCTAAACAGAGCACCACCTATTTGCAAGCGGTACAGCGTAATCTTGCCCTGGCAAAAAGCAAGATCTTGGGTTTTGGGCATTATTTCCGCTTTATTCAAGAAAATGAGCCTGAATTGATCAATGGCTATATCCGTGAAATCAATCCACTGGTGAAAACGTATTTTTATTATCTGAATGAGATGGCCAACCCCAAAAAGCTTAAGAAACTCATAAGCAAAAATGTTCAGATTAATTACCAGCATATCCATGAAGAAGAGTTTTACCATAATGTGATGTCCTTGATTGCGATATCGGAAAAGGACTATGAAACAGCTCTTAAGGAATTAAAGCTGGCGATGCGGCATGCAGGAGAAATCAACAATAACTATGCTATTGCCGTTTTCTATGTTCTGCAAATTACCTGCTATTATGGCTTGGAAGATGTGCAACGTGCCCGAGAACTTATAGAACTGGCTTTCCCGATCATCAAAGAAAATCAATACCATTACTGGCAATGTCAGCTTGAGATATTGGAGCTTAAATTAGACTTGATGGCACCGGATATCCCCTTAAGAGATGTACTGCGCAAAGTGGAAAGATGCATTAGCTCTTGGGAAGATTACCAATACTATCAACTGAAAGTGGAGCTTTTGCAGATCAAGATCCAGATACTAATAGAGCTTAAGCAAGATTACTATGCGACTGAAGTGTATGAACAGTATCGTGAATACCTGGATGAAATTACCATTGATATCAGCCCGGACGATAGGGTGAACTATCTAAACGTGAATCTATACAACCTGAAAAACGTAAAGAAATTTGATCTATTGCCACTGGTATCCCGAGCTAAAGACTTGCGCCACAAATGGAACGAGATGCTGTACAATATTGCCAATATTAACAGCCTGGAACGCATCAGATTCCTGATAGAAAAAGGCTTATGCCAGGTTCTAGCTCCATATCAGTTTAAACTGATGCAATACTCGGACAGAATACAGAATTTCACCTGTTTCCTTAGCTACAATTCGGATAAAGACAGCCTGATTAATGTAGAGATACTACCCTACATAGAAAAGGCATTTAAGGGCGATAACCTGGTGGTGCTTAAAAAGGACTCCCAAAACTTGCTGATTGTTCCTTTTCAAAGCGGTAGCACGCGGATAGGCTTCTTACTTCTCACCGATAACGGAGAGCTGGAATTCACCAAGCAAGAGCTTTCCATTATGCGTAGTGTTAAGCAGCACCTCACAGCTCTGATCATCAGGATTAAGGATTATGGACAAATAACCCAGCGCATCGAAAAAATGAACCAATTAATGCAGATTACCCACGAGCTGATGAGGATTGTGGATATTGATGATTTAGAACACGAGATTGTTTCAGCCTGTATTGATTTTACAAATTGTTCACGGGGGTTTTTGATAAAACGGGATTCTGATGGTAACAACGTCTATCGGGTGCAATTGAATCAGGCTAAACAATTAATCACCAATATATCTGGGGTCAGTAAGACAGCATTGAGCTTGTGCCAAACGAGCCTGGAGATGGTTTCTA
>JAVEUB010000216.1:0-5211 GCA_034005785.1 Cloacimonas sp. (SeqCode)
CAGGATAAGATATATCCTCTAAACGATGCAGTAGAAGTGATGGATAACCTGATGGCTCTGGATACCAAGTACAGCAGCCTGAATGATGCAAGAGACTATATCAAAGCGTTGGCACCCTGGATCAAAGACGATCAGATCGAGTATGACTCAGAGATGAACCCAGTCGGTGTCTCCGGAGCGCATACTCCATTCCCACCCTTTCACTGGAAGTGTAGGACGACAAGCTCGATTCTGCAAAGATAAATTAAGCCCGATTTATCAGATCGGGCTCAATATCGCATTTGATACTATTTTAGCATCATTATTTTCTTAACTACCGACCTGTTGCCTGTATCAATACGGACAAAATATAAGCCAGAACTGACTGTACAATTTCCGTTATCCTTTCCATCCCAAACAACTGTATGAAATCCTCTATCTATACTACCGTTCATCAGGTCTCGTACCTTTTGGCCACGAATATTATAAACTGATAAACGTACAACACCTTCTTCTGGCAAAGAAAAAGCTATGGTTGTTGATGGGTTGAAGGGGTTAGGATAATTCATAACATCAAACTTAGTAGGTACAGGAGCATTATTCATATCCTCGTTTTCAGTCTCTTCCAGAATTTTTCCCCACAAACGATCTATTGATAGTCTTGCTTCTGCTATGGACGTAATGTTGATCCCATTTGATTGATAGGACATTCCAGTGCAAGCTCCTTTGGCTTGGTCGTCATAGTACATATCTTGTAAAGTATAAGTGATATCAAGCTGGCACAGTAGCGAATCAAGTTCGGTTGCTGATAGGTTCAATTGATCTTCATATCCCTGCAAAGCTTGAAGATACATTCCATCAAATCTATCAATCATGACGTTCTTGATTTGGGCACTTTTAACCAAGATACTGTCGCTACAGGTGGCTGTGTAGATATTATAAATACACCTCAACTCACTTAGAAGGCTAGGTGATCCGGAATAAATCGAGGTTAATCTTCCCAAGCTTTGCAAAGCATACAAGCTATCTGGCTCTGTAGCTACTATTGATGAGTAAAGCTGCTTCGCCAAAGAAATTTCTCCACTATCCTCTGCGGCTAAAGCTTGTTTGAAAAGGTTATCACCCAAATGAGGAAAGAAAGTATTGGGTTCCATACTAAACGGTTCATATACAACATCCCATAAATGAGGGTATATTGAATTTCGAATCAGGTGAGTGTCAGTACTTCCCCAATAGTTATTTCTTGCAATCAGAGTTTTGATTTTATTAGTTGGAGTATAGAAAGCATAGTATAATGAGTATCCTAAACCATCAGCATTAATGTCGTTCCGAGAATCGTCAATAATGGGATAAGAATCACTTTCCAGAGTTATCTCTGGCCTGGTAGAGGTCGTGCTTTCCGAAAAGCTTATGTTGTTGTCCTTAACTATTGGTTCAGATCCTCTTGTCAGGTACAATCCTCCTCTTGTGTTTGCATGAATATCGTTCTGAGCTATCTTAGTATTGCTATTATAGAGAACAATACCTAGTCCGTTTTGGGTGACTTCATTGCCTTCGATAAAACATGTGTTGCTGGAGGAATAATTATTGGAGACCATGACCCCATATGTATTTTGTTTGATCAAATTCCCAATAACAGTGAACGGGGTTGCTTTTTCTATGGATATACCATGTCTGCAATCTCTTATTTCATTGTCGGTGATTGTCGCTGTTCCTCTGATTTGAATACCAGTAGAGGCACCCGCAATAATGGCATTATGGCAAATCAAAGTGCCTTCTTGGTATGTTGTGATGCATTTCCATGGTTGTCCAGCATTGCTTAACGTTATTGATCTCGAGTCACCACCGTCAATAGTCAATGTGCCGTGATTGCTAATGTCGACACCTCCAGATATGGTCACTGAGCTGTTAGGATAAATCTCCATACTAGCCCCGTTGTTTATAGTAATAGAGCCGATTATTGAGACAACGCCCTGGATGTTTATATCCGTGTTTAGATTCAATTCTGGAATTGTAGCTTTGACAAGGACCAGGTTATCATCGATCAGTCCAGCAGCTGATAAATCATTCCAAGTATAATTGACGTAGAAATACTGATTATCATAGGCGAGGGTGTTTACGTTATCGGCTATTGTGCCCCGAGATGAGGATGTAGTATCGATAACAGTGTGAATTTCCACTCCATATTCTGTTTTCGAAAAGAACTGGGATGGCAAGACTTCGCACCTTCTAATCTTGTACTTTGGGTACAACGCTTGATTTGTTCTAAACGTTACATGTAGTCCGCCATCTTTCCAACTTGCTATCACCTCGTCTAAACCGTCAGAAAAGCTTTTAAACAGATCCTGAGCAGGAAAAGAACTACCAACGTTAGGCGATGCAGTTAATGCTGACCCATTGCTTAAGATCATGTCGTGAATTGAGCTAAAATCCGGTTCTGCATCAACAACAAAGAAGTCTCCATCTGTGCCAAAGCGATAATCTTCATCCGGGTACACCAATGTCGAACCGGAACAAAGTGATACAAATACTTTTCTTATCCCTTCAGTAATTGCTAATCTATACCCTGAATTATCGTGAATTGCTTCGGTAACAGGATTATAGCTGTCGGAGTTCACACTTGGATACAGGAGGGTAATAAATCGCTCTTGGTTATTGGTGCTTGAAGCTGTTATGGAAAGCCTCTGCATCGAGCCAATTCTAATGCCACCCTGTGAACTCCAATCGTGCGGTGTCCAGGCCAGCTTAGTGCTATCAGGATCTGAGACGCTATACGAATTTACACCAGCTATTGAAGATCCCATAGCAATAAACATATTTTTTGGACCTGTCATTGTATACTGGTATACACCAGGTAGTCCATCATCCGGAAATGATCTTATTGAGGCAGTGAATAATCCTGATGAATTTCGCACTTGAGTCAACAAGTTCATCTGGTTTCTAAACTCATTGTTACTGCTTTGAGTTTCTTCGAAAATGGCTTTATCCAGAACAATAAAGTACTTGTCAGATACTTTATAGAAGTTTCTAAACACATGGCAGGGATTGTCTTCGTTGTCATACCCAATGTTTGCAGGGGTTGGTTCAAACGCGCTTGACATACTGTTATTGTATTCAAAATGAATTCTGAGGTGTTCAGTATCGTCATTTCCAGAGGAGTTGATGTTACGCAGAAGAAATTGTTTGCTTGCTTTGTTATAATATGGGCGAGTTTCTTGAATCCTCGTTAGCCACGAAATTGGCCAACTATGAAAGTTCATCGGGTCTTCATATTTCAGACTGAAATTGGCTACTAAGTCTGCAGGTTTTTTTAGATATTCAGTTTCATCTATTTTCCCTTCTCTCACTGGACTCGCTGGATTGATCAACAGTAAGTTTTGAGAGAAAGAGGATCGGTACCAATCCCAGTACTTAGCTTCTCCGAGGATATAGGGAACATAACCGGGCTCTACAATGACTGGTTTTCCCCATAAGTAAAACTGAAATGCTGTATTATCATCGTTGTTGTGATACGGCACGAAGGAATTCTCGTGATTTACTACCAGCATGTGAGAGGCACTATATCCAGAAAATGAGCTTGTTGGACTCCTTAGAATAGTCGATTCAGAATTACTATAGGTGCCCTGACTTATGTAACTGGGTAAAGAACCACCAGTTGTCACTGAAGCAGGACCTCCGTGCGTGGTAGCTTGATAGTTCATCACAGTCTCAAAACTGGAAGCAAAATCGTGTTCGTATATTTCCCTAGGCCAATCACCACTTGTATTATTTGCCGAGTTCTTTAATGCGGAAACGTACCAGCGTATATTGTCGCGAGACTCCGGATCATCGGTATTTTGATAGTAAAAGCTCAGTAAGCCCCGTTCTATCTGTATCGAGTGATTCATAGCAGGATTTATGACGCCATTTGATTGAATTCCATTGTATCGCCAGTCATCGCCAAAAGTAATGTGATGCAATTCCGGGTCTATCCTTCTGAGCGTATAGCGAACCATTCTGGGTATCATATCACAATTCCAGTCATTGGCAGAATTGTAGAGATTAATGCCCTTGGTTCTTTTTAAAGCGGTAAGGAATAGGTTGGACATATAGAAGAATCTGTTTTGATAGGTTAGACCACCTATGAACATCCCGCTATTGGTGGTTAGATAATCGTTAAAACCATAGTAAGGCGTGTCTGCGGGGATGGAAGAGGAGGATTTGAATTCATTTTTTACAAACGTATTCAAAAACGTATCTTGCCCTGTGAGGATGCTTGCATAACCCAAACCACAAATCAGATGGAATCTGGAAACACTATTGGCTAATTCTGGTAGATAGACTCCACCACCGCTTCCATTGTTATCAGCGCACATGCCAAGCGGAGCAGTAATGCTTGAATCACCATCTACAAAGAGATCATAAATGTTCCAGCCAGTATTATCCCAATCTACAAAGAGATCATAAATGTTCCAGCCAGTATTATTCCACCCATTTGCTGGAGAATTTGGCAGTCCGTAGTTAAAGAACGTCGTGTGTATCCAGATCATATGGGCATTAAGATTGGTCAGGATACTCTCGAATTGCGTATAGGCTGTTGCAGTCGTATCAGACCTGTCGTGCGCATAATACAACATATCAACAAGATAGGACATGAGTATCAAGTTGTAACTCATCTCCCTGGCTCGCTGATAATCAGTCAATTGCCACCAAGCTTCATCTTCGCCAGTAACGTCATTCTGGGGTTCGTTATCCCATTCGGTTGGGACAGGACTGGGAATCGGTTCAAAACGGGGATAGTAACACGAGTCTCTCAGCGCATTCTGGTAAATCTCCCATGGGAAAGTAAAGAGGTAGTTACGGATATCATCAAGATCATCAGAATACTGAGGGCTATTATTTTCATAATTCAAAACTGCTGTGTAAGCTTTAATCGCTTGTGGTTCGAATCCAAAGCTGTCGGTATATGACCTATCCCGTTGCACGTCATTAGGATCGGGAATTTCGTCTCGATATGTACGGGTATAGGTTTCCCAGTACCGAGTAATAAGCGCATCTGATGCTTCTCCAACAACCAGTCCTGCTGCAGCGCGGATTTGGTGCAGTGAATCAGGGTTGACAGAATAAGTACGCGTTAACGGATATACTGCCATTAGTTTTTGAGTCACCATTAACATGATAAACATA
The DNA here is from genome assembly GCA_034005785.1 of Cloacimonas sp. (SeqCode). Lineage (GTDB taxonomy): Bacteria > Cloacimonadota > Cloacimonadia > Cloacimonadales > Cloacimonadaceae > Cloacimonas. The sequence continues at coordinate 5,146 of JAVEUB010000216.1, forward strand.
AAAACTATTGCTACGATTTTACCTTGTTTCATGATTTTCCTTCCTTTTAGATCGGAAGAGCACACG
>JAVEUB010000005.1:0-22373 GCA_034005785.1 Cloacimonas sp. (SeqCode)
TTCTCTCTACCGCAGATTTTTTAAGTCAAATTCGCTCGATTGCATAAACCACCCTTGGAGCGTGTTTGACTTATATTTTTGCCGAATGTGCTATCAGCTTCACCAGCTATCTTCTATCTTCGATTGTCACACCAGCTGTCGGCAAAATATGAGTTAAACCGCGGGTTGCAAGGTAACGATAACCCCGCACCATAGCCCAATTTTTCCATTGTCTGATAGCCCGCAACAAAGCCCAATTTTCCCATTGTCTGATAGCCTGCATCATATCCCATTGTCTGATAGCCTGCATCATATCCCATTGTCTGATAGCCCGCGTTTTAACTCAAAAAATCTGCTGCCTAAGTTAGTTAAGTTATCTTCATTTCTCTCTACCGCAGATTTTTTAAGTCAAATTCGCTCGATTGCATAAACCTCCCTTGGAGCGTGTTTGACTTATATTTTTGCCGAATGTGCTATCAGCTTCACCAGTTATCTTCTATCTTCAATTGTCACACCAGCTTTCGGCAAAATATGAGTTAAACCGCGGGTTGCAAGGTAACTATAACCCCGCATCATAGCCCAATTTTCCCATTGTCTGGTAGCCCCGCACCATATCCCATTGTCTGGTAGCCCGCGTTTTAACTCAAACTATTGCTAATCAAGGGGAAAGCAGATAGATGGAGAAACGCTGCTCGCAATAGTTTAAGTCAAATTCGCTCGATTGCAAAATGCTACCCACACACCAGCACTCCCAAACATCCTCACTCCAACACTCCCAAACATCCTCACTCCAGCACTCCAAAACATCCTCACTCCAGCACTCCCAGATATCCTCGCTCCAGCACTCTTTCCAACCTTCGCAGGCGGGTGTTTTTTACTGCCGACGTGGACGTCGGCAGACCTTGCCTGCGAGGACGCAGGCACTCCTCTCACGGAACTGCTTGACAGAAAAGGGAGTGCTTATTTTTCTTGTATTTAGTATAAAATAGGGGATAAGTGACTGTAAAATGAAGCTATTTGAATCGCATGCCCATTTGGATCATCCCGATTTCGATGCAGATCGGGAGGCTTTGATCAGTAAATGTTTTGCCAGCGGAATTGAATATATCATGAACGTGGCATTTAATAAAGAGACTTCGCTTAGTTCGCTGGAACTGGCGAAAAAGCACCTGCATATATTTTCCACGGTCGGCTTTCATCCCCATGATGCCACAGATTTTGATGCCGAACTGGTGAAGCGAATGGCACGCGAGAAGAAGGTATTGGCAATTGGCGAAATTGGCTTGGATTTCTTTCGCAATCTCTCTCCCTTCCCGGTGCAAAGAGAAGTTTTTGCCAATCAGGCACATCTGGCTGTGGAATATGATTTACCGGTAATAGTACACGATCGCCAAGCGCATCAGGAATGCTATAACATCCTGAAAAATGAATCCGTAAAGGAAGCAGTGTTTCACTGTTTTTCGGGCGATATTGTGTTTGCCCAACAGGTTCTTGATGAAGGCTGGATGATTTCCTTCACAGGTTCTATCACCTATCCCAATTCGCAGCTTAACGACGTGATCAGCATCGTGCCTATGGATAGATTTATGATCGAAACAGATTGCCCCTACCTGCCTCCACACCCGCATCGGGGGCAACGCAATTCTCCCTTGCTGCTGCATTTGGTGGCAGAGAAGATTGCCGAAATTAAGGGTATTACTGCGAACGAAGTAGCCGATAGGTCATTCGAGAATGCACACCGATTTTTCCGCATCCCTCCCGATCCGGTGAAACCAACTCATCATAAAGCCGGACATAAAAAGGCTTGAACTTGACTGATCATACGTTTTCGCTACAAGCAATGATCGCCATGTGTCATGAAGTCCAAGAGACATAAAGAACTAACCAAGAATTAACAGTAAAGGATATATAATGAAAACGGCATTAGTAGTTTTTCTCGTACTATGCTCAGCTTGGCTAAGCGCAGGAAACTCGATATTTTCCTACGATGGCTTCCCCGTCCAGAATTATGGACGGGATATTTATAGTTTGGGAATGGGGGATACTGGTAGCAGCGATATTTTTCGTTACAATACGGGTTACGCCAATCCCGCCATGCACAATCGCTCTAACCGCACCCTGTTTGCCACCGGCATTTTGATGGGTTACACGCAATATGATTCTGATTACAATGGCCAAAAGAAGAGCTTTTGGGATGATATGCTGGATTTCCCATATTTCAATGTAAGCGTTCCTATTGGCCACCATCGTTTGGGTGCGCAGTTCAATTCGCATTCGTCCGGATTGCTAAGCAATCAGATCACTTTGTCGGATGGCTCGGTAGAAAAGCAAAGCGTGGATAAATATCTATACCGGGCAGACCTGATTTACAGCGCTAATCTGAAAAATTTCAATGCTGGCATCAGCGGGAATTTCTATTTTGGTCACGATAATCTAAGCTTTTCGCAAACAGGCAGTTATGGCAGTTTCGACACGCATGAAACGTTGGTGCGCGATTTTAAAAACCCCTCGCTTACCGTTGGTGTGCTGCAAAGTTTCAAGTCTATGGCTCTGGGTGCGCATTATAGCATGCCGGTTACCCTAAAGGGGGAATCTGTGCGAAGTAGTATCCATGAAACAGAGCCTGCTCAGGATTATGAGTATAAACTTCCCGCCCAGTTTAATTTAAGCTTTACCGCTCTGCCCTTCCAGCAGATAAAATTGGCTACCGATATTAGTTACGAGCCATGGAGCCAGATAAACGATAGCTATCGGGATTGCCTGAAAGCCGGAGTTGGGCTTGCCTACGAGCCTGATCCTGAAATGCACAAAACCGCTTTTATGAAGCTCCCTTTGCGGGTTGGCGCATCTATGCGGCAATTGGCATTCAAAGATAAAGACGGTGAAAATATCGATGAAATGGCAGTTAGCTGTGGGCTAACCTTCCCCCTGAAGCGCGAAGTAAACCGCATTGACTTGGGTTTGCAGTATCTGAAACGGGGTAATCTGGCTACCAACAAGCTTAGCGATACCTCAATCATGCTGATGATCGGGTTCACCGGTTTTGATGTGATGGCAAAAGCCTCCGATCGCACTGCCCCTCGCGACATTCCCGTAAAAGAGGAGTTTTAACCTATGCCGAGTGAGATAAGCCCCTCTGGAAAACCTCCTCAGCCGCTTTTAGCGCAGATAATTGCCTCCCGCCAGTTAAATACTGCACAGATGGAACAAGGCATTGATGAACTGCCTGATGAAGGGCTGTTAGCCAATATTGATACAGTAGCAGAGCGTATTCGCACCGCGATGTTCCGCAACGAACCAATGGTAATCTTCGGGCATGACGATCCGGATGGCATTACCAGCACCTATATCTTGTATAATTTCCTCAATTCTTGCGGTTATCAGAAACATCATTACTATATCCCCAACCGCAATCTTGAACCACATGGAATCCAAGCTGGTTTTATCGATTTTGTTCGCAAGGGTGGCTACCAGCTTGTGATTACTGTAGATAATGGCATCTCGGCGCGGTCTGGCGTGGAACAATTAAATGCGCTTGGCTGTGATGTGATAATCACAGATCACCACCTTGTGCAACCGGATACGTTGCCTCCAGCTTATACACTGCTGAACCCGCAGCTAAGCTATTGTCAATACCCCTTCAAGCCACTGGCTGGAGTGGGTGTAGCGCTAATGCTGATCCGCTATCTGGGCAAGATTTGGGAGCATCCTGTACCGCAATCCAGCTACTTCTGGGCTGCCGTAGGTTCAATAGCCGACAAAGTTCCCATGATAGGCTTAAATCGCATCATCGTGCGGCACGTATTGCAGCACTTTAGCGAGGTGCAAGATGAAACTGTGGAATTCCTGCTGCGCAACTATAATCGCACAAACACGCTTAGTGAAGTGTATAACTTTCTTGTTTATACTTCCCGTGTAATTGCTAACGGCCGCGAAGCAGGTGGCCAGCATACCGCCATGCGCTTTATTTTGCAGCTTTCGGATGCCAAAGCGCGTTTGTTTCAGGATTTGGAAAAGCAAAAAAATATATGGGAAGGAGAGCTGAACAGAGTGTTTGGCTTTCTGGATACGCTTAGCGCTGATTTCATTGGCGACTATTTTGTGTATTACGATGATGAAGACGTTATCCCCTATTCATTGTTGGGCACCGGTGCAACCTACATCGTAAACAAACTATCCATCCCCACGATCTTGCTGAAACATCATAATGGCCATACCGTTTGCGAAGGCCGCTGCACCGAGGGCTTTAACATGGTGGATGCCTTTAGCCACTGTAAAGAAATGCTGAAGCAGTTTGGCGGGCACCCCAAAGCTGCAGGTTTTACTATGCTCCCGGAAAATTACGATACCTTCCTGGATTGCTTTAATGAGTTTTTAACCGAACATTGGGATACCAAACTCCGCGGTAACTTATCATGGGATACAGAATCCACTCCACAAGAGCTAAATTGGGAAACCTGGAAGAGTCTTGAACTGCTGCTACCCTGGGGACAAATGAATCCCGAGCCTACTTTGCTGCTGCGTAATGTGACACGTGCCAAGCTGTTAGAGAATATAAGCCTGGATAATTCCGGGGTTGAGATTCCGCATCATGGCAGCGGAGATGCCATCGTGCTATGGAAATCTCCTAATATGCTGAAAGTGCTTTCCTGGCAGCAAAGCTAAACGTTACGGTGAATTGCCTTTGTTGAAATTAAGCGAAACTTTACGGAAATCTATACACCTAAGCTCGTTGGTGATTCCCTTCAGCTATCGCTATCTTTTGCATTTCAACCGGCATTTGGGATTTTCGCTATTGCTGCTGGCTTTTATCATCAGCATGATTGTGGAATTCCATCGTTTCTGGCAGCGCAGTTTCCGCAAAACTTTCCATCGCATCTTCGGCCTGATCTTGCGTCAGCATGAACTGCACGATTTTACTGGAGCAACTTTTATGCTGTTCTCCGCGATGCTGTGCGTGGCTTTTTTTGATCCCCTTATTGCTTCTTGTGCCATGGCTTTCCTCTCTATCGGCGATACCTTTGCTGCCATAGTGGGTATGAGCTTTGGCAAACGCAAGTTTTTGGGGATGAGCAAGAGTTTTGAAGGTAGCATAGCGTGTTTTGTTACTTGCTTGATCTTTGGGCTGTTCTGGCTTAATAATCCCGTTCTGGCTTTGGGTGGTGCACTAATGGCCACAATAGCTGAACTGGGCAAGATTCCCTTGGATGATAACCTTAAAATCCCTTTAAGTGCGGGATTGGTAATGACCCTACTCTCCATAGTTATTTAAGAAAAAGGGCTGTATGAAACTATCTTTTGTTATCCCCGTATTGAACGAACAGGAATCGCTGAATCCGCTTTACCAGGAAATTGTGGCTAATTGCAGCGGACACACCTACGAAATTATCTTTATCGACGATGGCTGCACTGATGGAAGTTTTAAGCTGATGCAAACCATAGCCAGCCAGGATGATAAGGTGAGGATTGTGCGTTTCAGGCGCAATTTCGGCAAAGCAGCAGCGCTTCAGGCTGGTTTTAATCTGGCTTCCGGAGAGGTAATTTTTACCCTTGATGCAGATTTGCAGGATAATCCTATCGAGATTCCCCATTTTCTGGCTAAACTTGCAGAAGGTTACGACCTGGTATCGGGTTGGAAACAACATAGGCACGATCCCCTGCATAAGGTTTTGCCCTCCAGATTGTTCAATTATGTTACCGCCCGTACCTTCCGTTTAAAGCTTAAGGATTACAATTGTGGCTTCAAAGCCTACAGAAGCCCCCTGCCGAAAGAGCTGAACCTGTATGGCGAAATGCACCGCTATATACCGGCTCTGGCTGATGCTTTGGGTTACCGGGTTGGCGAAATTGCAGTAGAACATCGAGCACGCCAGTATGGGAAAAGCAAGTATGGGATCGAGCGGTATTTACGCGGTTTTTTTGACCTAATGACGGTAAAAATGATTACGCAATACATCAAAAGTCCGCTTTACCTGTTTGGGCGCATTGGGATAGTTTCTGCTTTTACAGGTTTGCTGATTACCGTATATCTTGCCATTTTAAAGCTATTTTTGGGGCAGCCTTTATCCAACAGACCATTATTATTTCTGGGCATGCTGCTGATCTTGGGAGGCTTGCAGTTTGTGTCCCTCGGCCTTATTTCAGAGCTGATCATCAATCGTTTCCGCCAGGGCAACAGGGTACCCATCTCAGTAGCTGAGACCATTAATATCGCCGATCCCAAGCAGATAACCCAGGTAGAACATGGATAAACTGCAACAATTCTTTTTAACACGCTATCTAAAGGCACCAAAGCGCAATCTCTTGCGCTTCAGTTTTGTGTTTATGACTTTGGGGATAGTCCTATCTGTGGGGATTCTAAGTGCCGCACTAAACTTGTTTGAAGGCTATGAACGCAGCCTAAAAATGGTTTTGTTGGGTTCTCTTCCCCATATAACCATCCAAAAAACCGATGCTGAATACATCAGCCCGGAAGAGCTGGATTTGATTGTAAAGCAGTTGGCAGCCAGTTCTGAAATAGAAAGTACTACTCCCGTGATTACCTACTCTGTAATGGCTGTAGAAGGCACAAAAGTACGCGGTGCTTCGCTGAATGGTTACGATTTCAGCGGCCGCTATCCATTCCCCTATGCAAACTACATAAAGAAGGGAAGCGCCAGCCTGCATAGTGGCGAGATAATCATAGGAAAATACCTCGCCAAGGAGCTTGGCAAAAAGGTTGGTGATACCCTAAAGATTGTTTACCCCCAGTTAGACCGTATTTCTGCTTTGGGTATCTTTCCTGCGGAGCATAACTACCGCGTAGCCGGTATCTACAACTCCGGTTTTTACGAAAACGATCGCTCTATGCTGATCTGCACTCAAACCGATGCCGAAGCCCTGCTGAATATCAACCCAGGTTTCGCCAAGCTGGAGCTGCGTTTACGGCCTTCACATATAGACGACGCCAGCATTCTGGCAGTGTCCATGCAAAATAAGCTGGGGGTAGATTACTCCCTGTATCCCTGGACTATTTTTAGTGCGGGACTGTTAAAACTGGTGATGATGGAAAAATGGCTTATCTTTATAGTATTCTGCTTTTTAGTTCTAATCTCCGGAATCAATGTTATCTCCGCTGTTGCCACGATTATCTTGGATAAGAAAAATGAGATTGCCGTGCTGAAAACCTTGGGAGCCAGTTCTGCATCTATCCGGAAAGTACTAAGTTATCAGGTAGGGCTGGTAGGGCTTATCGCCATAATCTTAGGCCAAGTTCTGGGAGCGCTGCTATCCATATTTGTGGAGCATCAGGGATTTTATCACCTGAAGGGCGATGTTTATTTTATCGATAGTTTAACCACAGCGATTCTACCCCTAAACCAGCTAATCGTGTTCGGCGTATCCGCCACCCTTGTTTTGGCGTGTATCTACTATCCGCTGCGGCAGATAGATAAGCTACAGATCATAGAAATCTTGCGCAATCCCTAATTTTTAAGGAAGTTTATTCATGTTAGTCGTCAATATTACCGCCATTACAGAATTATGGCAATCTATACTTAGGAGCAAAATATGCTTTGTTTAGCCGGCTACAATCTGTGCAAAAGCTACATCGATAGCGACCAGAGTATCCATGTGCTGAAAGACACCAGCCTGGAAGTGCAGGAAGCAGAAATGATCTGCATTACAGGGCAATCTGGCTGTGGAAAAAGCACTCTTCTGCATATTTTGGGGCTTTTGGATAAGCCGGATGCAGGACAGGTGCTTATTGGTGGACGCGAAATACATTCCTCGATGCCCGAAGCCCCCTTGGTGCGCAATACACAGCTTGGTTTCGTGTTCCAGTTTCATTACTTAGTGGAAGATCTTTCGGCAAAGGAAAATGTAGCCCTACCCATGATTATAGGCGGCAAGAGCAGCGCTGTAGCAATCAAGCATGCCTCGGAATTGCTGTGCAACCTTGGCTTGGCTGAGCGCCTGAACCGCTATCCCAATCAGCTTAGTGGCGGAGAACAGCAACGTGTTTCTCTGGCTCGGGCTTTGATAAACAGCCCGAAAATAGTTTTAGCCGATGAACCAACCGGAAATCTGGATCCGGAGCACAGCGCAGAAGTGTGGCAAATGATGCTGAAGCTGAACCGCGAGCGGGGTCAGGCTTTTGTAATCGTAACCCACGATCGTGATTCAGCACGCTTAGCGTCAAAAACCTACAACCTTACCCAAGGCAAACTAAGCCCCATTGTCTGGGAATAATTAGGCAGATTAATCGGGTTTAATTGCCCGACCTGAAACTATGCGACGCTCCAAGATATTTCTAACCGTTGTGCTGATCCTGATGCTGGTGAATGCAGTTTTTTTTGCCGCATGGTATGGCTTTGGGCTGCGCAATAAACTAAGAGAATATATCGCTATGCAAGCTGGTAAGGCTATGCATGGCGAACTTAGCATCAAAGAATTGCGTTTCAGTGATCGCCAGGTTTTTGCCGAGGGCGTTACCTTTGCCAGCGCCGATAGTAGCCTGGCTTTTAAAGTAGAGCGTTTACGGGTGCAGTATAACCTGTTGCGTTTCATTTTCTCCGGGTTTAAACTACAGCGCTTGGTGCGTGAAATAGATATCAGAAACCCGGTGGTAAGATACAGTTACCGCTATAAACCCAAGCCCCCAAAAGCTAAACGCCCCTTTGTACTCCCTGATCTAAGCAAATTGTTTCATAGCATCCGCGTCCATGATGGTGCTGCAATTATCGAAGCTACATTCCCGTTAAAAATTGTATCAAAAGGGAACTTCCGCATATACGAAGAATTCTCTGCTATCAATATAACCGCCCTAAATAGAGGCGGAACGAACGTAAAATTAAGCGCTAAAAGCAAAAGAAACGGGGTGCTTACCGCTTCCGGCGAAATCGTTAAAGGCCGCATTGCAAAAGGAAACGCTGCGCTGGAAGCTTTCCGACCGCTGTACATAAATCATCCTGATATCACCGATCTACAAACTGAACTCTCTGTGATTGCATCCATTAGCCAGGATTCTTTGGGTGCGCCTTTTAAATACAATGCTAAAACTCAGTTTTGGGGGACGGAAGCGATTTTTGCCCATAAGTACCCCCTGCGGATCCCCTTTTTGGGTGCAGAAACCGATGGGCACAATTTAACCGCCCAAATCAGCCGCAGCACTATTGGCACCAGCCACGTAAGTGCCGATGTGAAAATCAGCCAGCTTGGTCCCAAGCTGCGTTTCGATTTTGCCAAGGCCGAAGCGGGATTGGATCTGACCATGATTAACCCTGCCTTGCAGGGAATAGTAAACGTTAATCTTGATGGCAAGGGGACAATTAAAGAGCCTGGAGCCAAGCTTGAAGTACGCTCGGAACAAATCTCCTACAATGCCTACAGCCTGCAGAATGTTGCTTTATCGGCTGATTACAATGATGGCAAACTGCAATTTACCATGCCTGGCAGCCGCTTCGATAATCAGCAGATAAACCTTAAAGGCGATTTCACACTGGCAACCATGGCGGCAAACGCTCAGCTTAGCACCGCACCCATCAACTTTGAAGCGCAGCCGTATCTGGCAACTGCTGAGATCGATGTGCATGCGGAACTATTGGATAAATACCCGCTTGTGCAGATGACTATAGCCAATCTGGGGTTTAGCAGTAAGGAGTTGAATATTTCCGGTGTGCATGGTAGCATAAACATGGTGCCCATAGGAACCCAGAATTACTTTGTGGATGCTAATCTGCATGGTGATAACGGCTATGCTATAAACGTTGTGGGAGATATCCTGGATCGCAATCTGGTAATTGATGCTATGTTTACCAAGCTTGATCCCTCCCTAATTTATTTTCAGCCCGATCTGGCGAAACAGCGGCCGCTACTAAGCGGTCAGCTAAAAGCTATCTTGCAGGGCGACAAAATCTACACACAGCTTGCCCTGGACGTGCAACTAAGGGGTACTCTGCCATACACAACCCACCTTGAAGGTGTGGGCAGTATAGACCTTAAGAGCTTGGAAGCCTCGCTGAATCTTGATAGCAGCAAAGGGAGCTTAAACGATACACCGCTCGATTTTAAGCTTGCAGCCAATTACAAAGATAAACAGCTTAAACTCTATGGCTTTCAGTTAAACGATGTGCTTAGCCTCAGTGGACGGATGAACCTTACCAACTGGAGAGATACGGATTTTTCATTGGCATTGCAAAACATCTCTTCGCAGGATATTATCCAATATTATCCTCCTCTTGATATGCGCATTCCCGATTTTTCAGGGCTTACTGTTTTTGCAGATTACAGCCCCAAAAGCCCTAAGAATATCAATGCCAGGATTAGCCTTGCCTCTGTAGATCTCTTGGCTGTAACGCCACTTAGCTTGAAGCTAAACCTGAACGGGTCTTTGCAAGAGATTGCCATCGATGGCGAGATAAACAGCCTCTCTGACAAACTAATCAGCTTTTTGGGAACTGGAAGCCTGGAACCGCAAATCAATCTGGACATGGATGCTACTTTTACGCAGTTCAATCTGGAAGAAGTTCTTGTTAGTTCTCCAGTGTTGGGCAGCCTGCAAGGAACTGCAGGAATCACCTGGCGCAACATTAGCAGTGCTCAGACAGATATGGATTTGAGAGCTAATGTGCAGGCAATGAAGATTAAAATTGAGGATTTTGTAATAGACAAAGCCCATGTAAAAGCCACGCAAGTTTATAACAAACTAACCGTGGACACCCTGTACGTCTTTGCCGACCAGCTGTTTGAAGTTACCGGACATGGTGCTATTGACTACAATGCCATATCCAAAGAGTTTTATGAAGGCACAGACCACTTGGATATTAATGTGGATGGGCAGCTTTTTACCTGGCTAAAGAATCTTACTCCTTATATCCTTGAATCTCGGGGGAATTCCTCGCTAAATTGCAATATAAGCACCTCGGACGACCAATTCCTGCTTTCGGGTGGTGGCATAGAGATAAATGATGGTTTCCTGCGGTTGAAAGACCAGAGTGAGGACATCACAAACATCAATATCAAAGGAATTTTCGATAAAAACCGCATCATCATCGAACGTGGACAACTGAGCATGGGCGAAGGCAAATTGGAATTCAACAATATCTTTGAAGCCGATAACAGTGAACACTTCATGCTTGGTTTCCTGGATATGGGCATCTTTCGGGTGATGATTGAAGAACCGGGAATTCGGGCTAATATCCCCATGTTCACCAGTCCGCGCACCCTGTCTCAGGTAATCTTGAAAGGCCGTGACAGCCGTTTTGCAACGATAAAAGGCCCCTTTGACCAAATGAAGATTTCGGCCGAAGCTGTAATCAAAAGCGCAAATGTTCTCTATCCTCCAGACACGGCAAATTTACTTAAGCTGGCTAATACTGTCCGACAAGCTACTGCAAAGCATGAAGATACTACGATGGCACCACTGCCCTTCACTTTGGATGTAATGATAACTCTTGGCAATAACGTTAGCTACGTAACCTACCCTACCCGGCTCTTTCTGATGCAGGGAGGATTTCTACATTTGCTGTATGATGGGCAGGATTTTAAAGTGGAGGAAGCGGCTTTCTCTTCGGAGCGGGGTACTATCGATATTTTTGGTACCGTGTTCCAAGTGGATAAAGTAGATATCTCTATGATTGATGCGCAGGATTTGCTTAGTGTTAGCGGCACATTCTACAAGCGTGCTCCGGATGGAACAATGGTTACCTTGGGAGTTTCCACTTCTTCAGATCTTAGCAAAAGTTTTGCCGATCGCTTGGAATTCAACCTCACCAGTGATAACCCTGAAGATCGTTCCATCAGCCAGATTTTGGCCAGATTACGTTACACCGGAGTTACAGATCCCAGTACGGACAAGCAGAGTGGCTTGCTTCAGGACGAAGCATTAACCCTGATTTCCGGCAATCTGGATTCTTCGTTGTTAACCCCCTTCCTTTCACCCGCTGAAAACTTTGTGCGCAAAACACTGAAGCTGGATAACTTTTCCGTAAGCGCTGGTTTTATCCAGAATTTATACACGCAATACTCTAACGATCCCAATCAACTTGCCGATAATATGGACTTGCAGCATTTTACTACAGATGTAGCCCAATTCAGCTCTTCAATCCTGTTGAACAACCTCTCTGTTTCCATGAGTAAATATCTGGGGCGCAGATTCTTTCTGGATTATGATCTGAAACTGCAAGAAGCCACCGATTTGCAAAAGAAAACCCGCCTTCTTACATCCCACGAAATCTCTCTGCGGATCATGCTTCCCAAGCGCTACAGGCTGGGCTACACCTTCAAATACGAACCCCAGGAAGATCAATTGAGCCACGAGATTATGCTGCAACGCACCTTCAGATTTTAGGGTTTGTGATAAAATCCTTTGACAAAATAAGCACATTCAAAATCATGAGAAAAAACTAATAATTTCCAGGAGGCTAATAATGCCGGATAAGGTTAAAACCGAAACTGCTGAAAAGCAAGTGAAGACTGCACCCAAAACTGCTGTGGATCATAACAACAAGGTGTCGCTTGTAGAACTGATCATGATTCTGATGCTCGTTGGCTTAGTTTTCGTGTTCTTCTTCGGGATGCAGCAACTGAAAGTTGATAAAGCAACCGAAGCTATCGCCCAAACGAAGTTTGAAGCCATCCTGCCCACCTTCCAGAAGATTATCGATGGCATGGAAAGCTACCGCAAGGCTGATGAATTCGGTGATTATCCCACCATTATCGATGGGCTTAATCTGGGTACTATTGATACCCCTGATTTCAAATTTGAATACGTTTTTGATACGTTAACCATTACTGCCACCTCGCAAGCTGCCTTCGGCAAAGCTGATGTGAAAGTAAACTACAGTATCAAAGATAAAAGCTACACTGTGGACGACCCTGCTCCCGAGAAAAAACCCACCGTTAAAGACGAGTGGCTGCCTCAGGAATAATTCCACACTTATAGCTAAAATATTCCAGCCGAATACTTTGTATCGCTTACAATGGTGATGCAAAGCATTTGGCTTTTTTTTGTGGAGTTCCTGCGTGCTGGAGTTCCTGCGTCCTCGCAGGAAAGGCCATGCCGATCTCCGGTCGGCAGTCTTAAAAAAGTTCATATCACCTTAAGAATAAATATTTAGCACTAACCACCGCAGCATTAACCACACTCTTCTCTGAAACTCATTGCCTTACCATTGGCATCGCAAGAACAGCAAGAGCAAAATTACTAAGCAGCAGCCATATAAACCAAGCTATCCCGCAATAATTGAATATGAGCCAATATGGCTGCCGACCGGAGATCGGCATGTCCTTTCCTGCGAGGACGCAGGAACTCCCAACATTTCTGATTGACAGAATTCCGTATCTTAGCTAACAGAGATTATTGCTTAGATGATTAGGAGTCGCTTTGAAGAAACATGCCCTTTGTATCCTGCTATTACTACTTATTGGCTTGCTTAGTGCACAGCCGACAAAAAACCCTACCCGGGCTGCTCTGTATTCTGCTTTTGTGCCTGGAGGGGGACAGCTATACAATCATGCCTATTTCAAGGCAGGATTGGTGATTGGGGTGCAGGGCTACTTTATTGGTTCGGCCTTGTATCATGATGCCAAAGCTGATGATTACAAACAGCAGCTTGAAGGGCTATCCGATCCTCTGACCATACAGCAAATCCGCGCCAAGCAAAAGGAATACCAGGATTTACGCACCAGCGATTTCTGGTGGATGGGGATCACGATGACACTTTCTGTGCTGGATGCCTGGGTGGATGCACATTTATACGATTTTGATGCGCAGAAAGAAAAGCTCCACCTGCGCTTCGAAGGGGATACCCTGCTTTTAGAAAAGAGGTTTTAGGAACTACAGGCAGCTTATGAAGAATGCCTTGTTGATCATTATCTTATGCTTGTTTGCCTCATTTTTGTGTGCCAGCCGCATGACTATTACAGAGTTTGAAAAGCAGGTCTTGCAGCTAACCAACGCGGAGCGTGTGAAATACAATCTTCAGCCTTTGGCATACGATGAAGGCTTGGCAGATTTATCTCGTTTGCATAGCCGGAATATGCTCAATTTGGGGTTTTTCGCGCATAAAGATCAGTTTGGCGATATGGTTAGTGAGCGGAAAAACAAATATTATCCACAGCTTGTAGTATCATCCATCGGCGAGAACTTAGCCAGGTTTTACAACACTAAAAAGTTCTTTTCTCCCGCAGAAATTGTGGATGGCTGGATGAATTCTCCTGCTCACAGGGAAAATATCCTGCATGCCGATTATACGCATCTGGGAGTGGGGGTTGTGCTTAGCGGAGAGACCATGCTTGCCACGCAAAGCTTTGCCACGCCGTTGGTTAAATTGCTAACACTTTTACCCAAAAAGTTCAGCCGCAAACAGAAATACACCTTAGAGTTCGAGTATATGTCCCCGAATCCGGCAAGTGAATTCGGTGCGGTTCTGGATTTGCCAGATTCCGAATTCCGCTATCAGATTGATGCCAGCCGCTACACTGTGGGAACAATTCCTCTTCATATACTTTGGATAGACCCTCAGCATTTCAGCCTGGAAATTAGCTTTGTAGCGGGGCGGGGCTTATATCTCCTTGATTTTGGCTTCAATAACGCCTATTTTGAAGATGGAATCAGGTTTCTGGTAAGGTAAGCTCCACCCACACCGGACAGTGATCCGAGCCATAGATATCCTGCCTGATTCCTGCTGCGGTGATAGCTTCCAAGCCTTCGCTGTTCACCCAATAGTAATCAATCCTCCAGCCCACATTGCGTGCACGCGCCATAGTTTTGTAGCTCCACCAGGAATACTGCTGCGGTTCAGTATTAAAGTGCCGGAAAGTATCCACCCAACCCTGTTTTTGAATCTTATCCAGCCAGTCCCTTTCAATGCGCAGAAAGCCGCTGATTTTCTCGTTAGCTTTGGGATTGGCGAGGTCAATGGAGTGATGAGCAGTGTTGTAGTCACCGGAAACAAGCACGATTTTGCCCGTTTGCCGCTTTTCTTCCATCACTTCCAAACAGCGGTCATAGAAACGCAGTTTATAGGAAAGCCGCTCTTCCCCATTTCCGCCATTGGGAAAATAGATGTTTAGCAGGATAAAACGATCGTACTCAGCTATATTGATCCTGCCTTCGCAATCCAGCTCTTCAACGCCAAACTCGGTGGAAAAACAAAGAGGGAGGATTTTACTGAATAAAGCTGTGCCCGAATATCCTTTACGCTGTCCATGCGACCAATACACCAGATAGTCCTTCATCACGCTGATTTCTTCCGGTATCTGATGTTCTTGCAGCTTCGTTTCCTGGATACCCAGAATGTCTGGCTTTTCACGTTCTAAAGTCTCGATAAAATCTTTGTTAACCACAGCCCGCAGGCCGTTCACATTCCATGACCACAGTAAAAGTTTCACAGGGATCTCCTTGGTTTAGGGGTTAGGGGTTAGGTCGTAGAGGCGCGATTCGCGTGCACCCAGATAAGGGTATTGTCATTCCCGTGGAGGCGGGAATCCAGCCCTGATGAATCCCATTAGGGATGACACAAATAAAGCATTGCAGTATAAGCATATATCTTCCGTTCTTACTGACCTTATAAATGGGCTGGATTCCTGCCTCCGCAAGAATGACAAAAAGTTCTCACACAGTTTCTGAGGCAGGAATGACAAAGTCCTGTTAATACTTCACGGTTAGCAGGTTGGCTTCTTGGCTATAGTAATCCGAATCTGCTTCAATTTCCCATCTCACCATTTTCTTATCGGCAGTGTAGTCTGGCTCTTTACCAATTTCACTGGGTTTATCGGGCAGGTTTAGTTTCACACTTAGATAAACATTAAACATATCTATGTACTCGCTAAATTCGTCCATACCAGCTTTGTCCTGCATTTCCAGCATTCGGGTGTCGATCACCAAAGTCTTAGACCCTTTAGTTTTCTCCAGAGATATTCCATGATCGGGATATATGCACAGAGCCTTTTGCAGGTCTTGTGGGGTATCAAAGCTTAATTCCAGGCTATAGGTAAAATTGTAATCCTCGTCGGTGTGGTTCGTGCTTTTTTCTAAAGCTATCACTTTAGCTCCGGGAACGTTACGTACTTTTTCAGCCATATTTTCCAGAGCGTTATCCTCTTCGCCCAAATCCATGGCATCCTCTTCGCTAACACGAGGAAAGTTAATCTTAAAAACCAGTTTTGCCCGTCCCGAATCATCCGTGTTTAGCCAGATTTCATGGTCCAGATCAACTCTGCAAGCTCCCAATGCCATAAGGATAAATGCTCCCATAACAAGCCCTAAGGCTTTTGTGATAATCATTTTCATATCAACTCCAAATCTTACTAAAGATATTCTAATGTACTTGGGGCAAATTGGCAACTACTGGATAAGCATAGAACGCAGATAACTGGATCAATTGGATTTGCATAGTCTTTCGCTTGTCGCGTAGCCCGCATTTGCATGAACCACCCTTGGAGCGTGTTTGACTTATATTTTTGCCGCCTGTACCATCAGCTCAGCCATTTATCCAGTATCCACAAATAATACACCAGCCTGCGGCAAAAATATGAGTTAAACCGTGGATTGCGTGATAACGATATAAGGAAACTTTGTAGTGAGAATAAATTTGATTGACACGATATCGATACTTTCTATTATGGATAGAGTCGTTAAAACTCAAAACGAGTCTTAACAGAAACAGGAGTTTGTACTATGACCTATCGATTTAAGCTTGCCTTATGTTTCATCGTGTTGTTTGGTGCCATAAGCCTCTTTGGGCAGTTTTCGGGAGGGACGGGAACACTATCGGATCCTTTCATTGTTACTACTGCTACGGAGCTGGATAGTGTACGTTTCCACTTAGACTCTTGTTTCCTTCAAGTTGCCGATATTGACCTCGGGAATGTACAATACAGCTCTGGTGTGGGCTGGCAACCTCTGGCAAGTTACAGTGTTTTGGGAGCATTTACCGGTTTCTATAATGGCAATGGTCACACGATTGAAAATCTCACAATAAACATCGGAGATAACGAAAATATAAGTTGTTTAAGCCTATTTGGTTCAATTGACAATGCTCAGATAATGAATGTAACATTGGATAATGTCCACATTGTGGGGAATAGCGGATCAGCTTGCCTTGCTGGCACCGCAGATTATTCTGAGATAACCAATTGCTCAGTAGAGGGTAGCGTAAGGGGATTGGATAACTGCGGTGGCATAGTGGGTTATGCAAGTTATTCAACAATTCAAGGGTGCAGTGCCACGATTTCGCTGTTCGGGCGGGAAAGCGTGGGGTGTGTAGCCGGAGGTGTTTCCGGTGGCAGCATTATTGGGACAACTGCAATAGCAGCCATTGCCCAAGCAAGGATTGCCTTAGGCGGAATAAGCGGTAGTTCACGATACAATAGCGAGATAGTAGATTGTACGGCAAGCGGCTCTCTTTACAGCACGGACAATTGTGGTGGAATAGTGGGGTTTGGTAATGATACCTTGATAGAGCGTTGCAGCAGCGATTTTGATACCATCTGGGGATCAACACGTTCCGGGGGAATCCTTGCTGAGAGCTGGTATGGAGTAACTATCAGAGATTGCTCTGCCTCTGCTTCGGTAGAAGGGCAGGATACTGTTGGGGGAATCGTAGGAATTATAAGTGGACAATCTAATATAACCCGAAGTTACTTTTGCGGCAACGTAGTGGGTGTAAACAATCTTGGGGGATTAGCCGGCGGGATTATTTATAGTAGTGTTCTTGATTGCTATGCTAATGCTACTGTTACCGGAGAGAGTTATGTTGGTGGTTTTGCTGGCTCAGCAAGTTCTGCACTCATAAGCAACTGCTATTCAACCGGGTTGTTAACTTGTTCAAATGAGCTGATTGGCGGTTTCATTGCTGCTGGTCAGAATCTGTCAGCATATAACTGCTATTGGGATACTGATACCTCTCAAACTACAGTCTCATTTGCTGGTAATGGCAGAAATACAGCTCAAATGACCTTCCCTTATGACATTAACACTTATGTCAATTGGGATTTCACCAAATACTGGGCTAATGACACGGGTTTGATTAATGCTGGCTACCCCATTCTAAAACATGGCGTGGCTACTCAAGATGAGAATCTGATACCATCCATGCAGATAAGTTTGTGTGCCTACCCCAATCCCTTTATAGAATCCCTGAATTTGGCTATATCCGGAATGAAGGAAAGGGTGATGCAACTGAGCATATATAATATCAGAGGTCAATTAGTAAAAAAACAGGTTATTCACAGCTTAAGGGAAGGAAAACATACCTTCACCTGGGATTGTAAAAACGATTATGGTAAAGCCCTTGCGGCGGGTGTGTACATTATCAAGGTGCAAAGTGATAGCGAATCTGCAGTTGCGAGAGTTATTAAGATTCATTAACTGGTGTGATCTTTTACTGGGTAGGTGCATATTATGTAGGCGGGGCTTAGGCAAAATCCCTTCACATTCCAAACGAGCCAAACGAGCGAATTTGACTTAAAAATTTGCAGCAGATAAGTTTGAAGAAAAACGGAATAACTTTGAACCGCAAATTTTTGAGTTAAAACGCGGGCTATTACACAGCCGGAGTTTGGGCCAATACACGCCGTATCGCAGCACACCGTTCCTGCAAACAACATGCAGATAACATGCAATTCACATTCAATTCCAATTCAATTCCAACTTTCGGTTTTTTGTTCCTTGCTTGAAGCCGTTAATCACATCTTAATCAAGCCTTAATCAAGCGTTAATAATTAAGGCTTGATTAAGGCTTGATGGTCACTTGATAAAGGACGTTAAGCAAGGGAGAAACATGAAAAATGGAAAATTAGCCATGGTGATCAATGGTGATCAATGGTGATCAAACCTGCCTTGCCATCAATTCTATGATACCTTGAGATTATCTCAAGGATGAACGTAATTTGAATATTTCTGTTCCCATAAGTTATCATAGGTAGTATGAAAAAATGGAGGTAGGCATAATGAGCAATGTTTTGAGATATCTTGAGCTTCACTCGCCGGGGCTCATGATATTATCCCACACTTTTTTAGCTTCTTTGCATCCAGATCATCACTCTGGACAAAGCTCCAGATTCTAATGATGAATGCAATCACTAATTCGTTATCAGATCGTCAAATTCTAACTCTACTTCATCAAAGTCATTCTACCGGTCATGCATCTTTGCGGTGTGATCAGATGATAGAAATACAGACCAGATGAGACGGCTCTGCTCTGATCATCTCTGCCGTTCCAGACAATGGATGATTCCCCTCTTGGATAAGCGTTGGACTTGATGAGAGTTCTCACCAGTTGTCCCCGCAGATTAAAGATCCTCAAATCAACTTTCTCAGAATTCTGTGGCAGATAAAAGCAGATAGTGGTCTCGGGATTAAAAGGATTGGGATAGTTACCGAGCCTCGGAAGCTGAGAAACTGATGACCCCGAAACGGTATTGTCTTCAATGGACACCGGCATCTGCCTCAGACAGGGATAACCATCATTTATCGAATGATCCGCATCATAAGCCCAGATATTAACAAAGTCCCAGCCTACATAAGAATCCGCATCAAAAGGATAGGTCATTTGCTGCGTACTTCTGCCCTCTCCACCGTAACTGGTAGCTTGGCCTGATATCTCTGTATCCCAATAAGATGAAGTCGATGAGGAATCATAACGGTCTCCAACTAAACCGCCCGCAGTATGAATTGCGTTCACCAGCGAAGCACTGTAGCAGCTGTTGATGAAGGATAAGTATTGATGACCCACCAAGCCGCCTATTATATTATTCCCGCTAACAACACCTGTACTATAGCTGTTGTTGATAGTTGAATTACTTTGATACCCTACCAGCCCACCTACATATTGGTTTCCAAGCACATTCACTCTACTATAACATTTATCAATGGTCGCATCATGCTGATATCCCACCAAACCACCTACATAATAATTTCCATCCACACTCCCAGTACTGAAGCAGTGGTCAATCGTCATATTTTCTTGATATCCCACCAAACCGCCCACACTAATATTCCCATAAACAGACACAGCGCTATGACTGTTACTGATAGTCGAGCTCGCTTGGCATCCCACCAAACCACCAACATGTTGATTTCCGCTTACGTTCCCAGTACTGTAACAATCACTGACAGTTGAAGCCAACTGATATCCCACAATGGGGCCGACCCTAACGTTACCACTTATATTGACGTTGCGTAAGACAAGCTGAATGATTGACGCTTGATATACATAGCCAAAAAACCCAACACACCATATCTGGCGATTTATAAAAAGTGCATCTATTATATGATTCTGCCCATTATAAGATCCTCTAAATGTAAGGATATCTGAATTTGGCGATTCACAATAATAACCTATGGGACTCCAGCCCAGCCCATCAAACCAATCAATGGTTGATGACGCATCGATATCTGCTGTCTGGATATAATGACTTGACCAACGGATTGCTTGATAGGGACTTGGGATAATGCTATCTTCTGCGGCAATCCAGTAGAGATTCTCCAGGGAGGCTATCTGATAGGGATCAGTTGTGGAGCCATTCCCCAAAGCAGGCGCAACGGCTGTTTGCGCTATAAGATACGTGTTTGCTATGAAAAGAGCTGTGAGCATAAACAAAGCTTTCATGATAATATCCTTGTCACTTAAGCATTCGCTGGTACGATGTTATGCGCTTGTTGAGCACTTGGCTTATATCGTCCATAAACACTATTTCATCAAAGTCATCTTTCCCGTTTTAGTAACAAACGGGGTACTCAGGCGATAATAATAGAGGCCGGAAGTTACATTTCTGCCTTGATCATCCTTGCCATTCCAGACAATGGAGGCTTCACCTTTGGGATAGGGGGCAGACTTGATCAAGGTTTTCACCAGTTGACCCCTAAAGTTAAATATCTTCAGATCCATTTGCTCAGTATTTTGAGGCAGATTAAAGCAGATGGTGGTCTCAGGATTGAAAGGATTGGGATAGTTCCGAAGGGAAGGAAGTTCCAGCGCTGTGATGACATCGTCTTCCGCCGACACCGGCACATCACTGAGATAGGGATATCCGGAATTGGTTGAGGAACTCGCATCCACCGTCCAGACATCGGTAAAATTCCAGTTAAGATAAGTGTTGGCGGCATGGGGATAGGTCATTTGTTCAGTCATCCTGCCAAACCCACAAACGCTGGTAGGTTGTCCGGTTGTCTCAATGTCCCAATAACTGCTGATAGCTCTGGAGCTTAGATGCGATCCCACCAATCCACCTACAGTGGATTGCCCGCTTACATGCCCGGCACAAAAACTATTTGTGATAGTGGCATCCGCCATCGTAGCTACCAGACCGCCAACGAAAGCTCCTCCATATACATTCGCTCTACTATAACAGTCGTAGATAAAAGATTCCTGCTGAGATCCCACCAAGCCCCCAACTACGGAGGTAGCTCTTACCGTTCCCATGCTATAGCTACTGCTGATGATGGAACTCCATATACTGTTCCCCACCAAACCACCCACATACGATTGCCCGTTTATATTACCGCTATAAAAGCAATTGCTGATGAAGGAACCGTCTTGTTCTCCCACCAGGCCTCCCACATTTGCCTGTCCGCCGCTTACAGTCACCGTGCTGCTGCAGTTAGTGACGGTGCATTGGACTTGTTGATGTGCAAGGAGGCCCCCAGCGTATCCACCGCCAACGTTCACTGTTCCAGAGCTGTAGCTGTTGCTGATGGTGGAGTTATACTGTTGAGTACCCACCAATCCGCCAACCCAGATATGACCATTCACATTGCCGGAGCTGTGGCAGTTGTCGACTACAGAGTTATATCTTTGATACCCCACCAGGCTGCCTACATCCCATCCGCCCCTCACTTCCACATTGATCAGGCCAAGGTTTGTGATCATTCCTCCCTCTATGTATCCAAAAAAACCTACAACAAGGGTAGAGGGAAGGTAGATATTGATTCCGTTGATTACATGCCCCTCTCCGTTGTAGCTCCCTGTAAAAGGCAAGTTATCCGGATCGCCCTCATCGATGTATCTTCCAATCGGACTCCAGCCCTGTCCATCAAACCACGTCACGGTAGGGGTTGCGTCAATATCGGTAATCTGAATATAGTAGCTTGACCAACGGCTTTGCTGGCTGGGAGTGGAGACAATGTCATCGGAGGCAGCGATCCAGTATAGATTCTGAAGAGAAGCGATTTGATAGGGATAATTGCTTGAGCCATTACCAGATGCAGGCGCAGTGGCGGTCTGCGCCATTCCCCAGGCACACACGCAGGTCAGAACAAAAATCAGTATAGCTGTTCTCATGATCACATCCTTTATTGCAGAGTTCACATGCGCGGACTGCATCCCTTTGTCCCATTCCCAAGCTGCAGTCAGTGGGCTCTGCAAACTTTGCACTTCGGGATTTTCATCATTGACCACGTTAGATCGGAA
>JAVEUB010000217.1:0-5200 GCA_034005785.1 Cloacimonas sp. (SeqCode)
TCTTGGTATCCAGCTCGATAAATTCCTGCTGGGGATGTTTGCGTCCACCTTTGGGAGGAACGTTCACCTTGGTGCCTTCCAGAATCTTTAGTAGTGCCTGTTGCACACCTTCACCGCTAACATCGCGAGTGATGGAAGGTGTTTCCGATTTACGGCTGATCTTATCAATTTCATCGATATACACGATGCCGCGTTCGGCTTTGGCAACGTCGTAATTAGCATTTTGCAGCAAGCGCACCAGGATATTTTCCACATCTTCACCCACGTAACCGGCTTCGGTTAAAGTAGTGGCATCAGAGATGGCAAAGGGCACTTGCAGAAAGCGCGCCAGCGTTTGCGCAATAAGGGTTTTTCCGCTTCCCGTAGGCCCGATCATCATGATATTACTCTTTTCCAGATCAATATCATCTTGGGCTTTTTGCTTAAAAATGCGCTTGTAGTGGTTGTAAACAGCCACGGCGATTATTTCTTTGGCTTTATCTTGACCTATCACATATTGATCAAGATAGCTTTTTATTTTACTGGGTACCGGAGCATCAAATTCCTCCGCTACTACTTCTTCGCCATTTGAATCTATAATAGTGTGGCACATAACGATACATTCGTCACATATGTTACCTGCGATACCACGGATCAGGTTTTTTACTTCGTTTTCGGCTCTTCCGCAAAAGGAACAGCTAAGAGTCTTGTATTTATCCAAGAAATCCTCCTGTCATTTATTTCGTCCCGGATACTTATATTGGCTTAACATCAGCTTTCACCAGCGTCTGCAACTAAAAAAAACCGATGCTATTTTGGCAAGCTATTTTCGCACAGCCAGAACTTCATCTATAATCCCGTAAGCCATGGCTTCATCGGCACTCAGGAAATAATTACGGTCGGTATCTTCCATAATTTTAGCGATGCTTTGTCCGCTGTGTTTATGCAATATTTGGTTCATTCTTTCGCGCAGGTACAGAATCTCTTTGGCTTGAATTTCAATATCTGCAGCCTGGCCTTGTGCTCCACCCATGGGCTGATGAATCATAATCCGGCTATTGGGCAAAGCTGTTCTTTTTCCCGCAGCTCCGGCAGCAAGCAGCACTGCAGCCATGCTGGCAGCTTGGCCAATGCAGATGGTACTTACCCGGGGTTTGATATATTGCATGGTATCGTAAATCGCCAAACCGGAAGAGATTATGCCTCCAGGGCTGTTGATATACATATAGATGTCGCGTTCTGCATCTTCGCCTTCCAAATGCAGCAACTGAGCTACAACTGTGTTAGCCAAAGTGTCTTCAATAACTCCGCCCAAAAAAATAATCCGGTCTTTCAGCAGACGAGAATAGATGTCGTAAGCACGTTCCCCGCGTCCTACTTGTTCGATAACGATGGGCATGTAGTTCATTATTCCTCCGTTGATTCTTCTGCTATGATATCAGTGATTTCTTCCGTTTCGGCTTCGGGAATTTCTTCCGGTTCCGTATCTTCAGCAATCACAAAATCGCAAGTACTGGCCATTTTACGTAAGATAAAGTAGTTTTGGGCAGCCAAGCGGAATTCTTCCTTGCTCAGCTCTTCCTTGTTAGTTTCCTTAAAAGCTTCGGCACTAATATCTTCCATAATCGCTTCGTGAATGATGTATTCTTCCATCATTTCTTCGCTTACTTCCATAGGCATTGCTTTGCGCAGGTTGCTCATCACATACATGCTAATCATTTCCTGGGCAATTTGCATGCGGTATTGATATACATAAAACTTGCGATATTCGGGGTTATCCACCTTCTCCGCTTCTTGTTCTGCCAGGTATTCAATTGTCTTTTCCGGCAGGGCGAAGTTGTTGTCCACAAATAGTTTGCCGATAATGCTGAAGTTATCGATATTGATGTTCACATGCTCATTTTTCAGCCGCATATCGTCAGCAATTTTGGCTTTCATCTGCTCCAGGGTATCAAAATCCAAATCCTTGGCAAATTCATCGTCGATAGCCGGATATTGCATCCGGGTAACGCTGTTCACCATGATTTCGCATTTATACTTGAACTCGTGCTCCAAAGGCAGCGCCCCGTCTTTTGTACCCAGGATTATGGCTTTGCCAGGCAGTTCTGTTTCCAGCTTGTCGCCTGTTTTGCAGCCCACAAGTTCTTCCAGCGAGCTGTTATTAACTCCGCTGCCGGCATAAAGATGTGCTGTTCGGGTATAGGTTTCACCGCCATGTTTAAAACTGATTTCCATTTCCACATCGTCATCGGCAATTGCGGTTTCCACATCGATTACGCGGCCATTATCCATAACCAGGTCATTGATGTATTTCTCCACTTCGCCTTCCAGAAGATGCGGATTGTGCGGAACGCTAAGTCCTTCCAATTGTTTAAATTCAATCACCGGCTCGTGTTCAACTTCTATTTTTATCAGCATATCGCTGCCTTTTTCCCAAGTGATGTCTTTCACTTCCGGGAAGAGCAAGAAATGGATATCGTGTTCAGCGGTTACTTCGGCAAAAATCTCATCCACATACTCTTTATAGAAGTAGTCTTTCAGCGTTTCGGCATGCAAGCGTTCCACCATGTTTAGCGGGGCTTTGCCTTTGCGGAATCCGGGTATGGACACATCCTTGGCGGCTTTACGAAGGTATCTCTCGTATGCTTTGTTCACCTTTTCTGGGGGAACATTGATGTTAATCTCTTTGGTTACGGCATTGATTGCATTGAATTCTACCTGCACTTTTTATCTCCTAAATGTTTAATCTCGTGGTGTGGCAAGCATGTTACTTGCAGTTTAGCTTGCAAAACAAAGTATTACAGCCAATTTAAGCATGGTGCGAAAGAGGGGACTCGAACCCCTAAGAGTTTAACCTCACTGGATCCTAAGTCCAGCGCGTTTGCCAATTCCGCCACTTTCGCACATTTATTCAATTGGTTCAAACCAAGAAATTTGCCCTTGCTCATTTGTCAAGCTTTCAGTGCTACAGGCTTTCCCCAATTATCGTAAAACCATTAAATGGCAGCAAGATATTGAATAGTCTCACAGATTTCACAGATTTCACAGATCAAAAAAAAGAGCATAATGTAAAATCGTTATATTCAGCCAATGCATTGTCTTAAGATCATCCCGTATTATCAAACGCTAATCTGTGCAATCTGTGAGCCAAATTTTTCAAGGCAAGGCGAGTAGAGTGCTGCGTTGTCTATCAGCCTTGTTTTTCCTATATATACGGCCATAATTATGCGAGTGTTATCCTGCAAGTCAGTTTCGCTTTGCAAGCTTTGGGGGTTTACCAGATAAATATAATCCACGTTTCCGCCTGCATCTGCAATTATCTTTGTGGCTGCTTCCAGCAATAAAGCAGCCTTTCTTGTGCCTTGGGCATAGAGCTGCTGAGTTTGGGAAATCGCAGCGGATAGGCACAAAGCTTGTTTGCGCTCTTCGCCTTTCAGGAAAATATTCCGGGAACTAAGTGCCAATCCATCTGCTTCGCGCACAATGGGGCAGGGGGCTATCCGGCAATCCAGATTTAGGTCGTTCAGCATAGCAGTAAGCACGGTTACCTGTTGGAAGTCCTTTTCACCCATGAACATAAAATCCGGCTTAATGATATTCACCAGCTTCAGCACAATGGTTGCCACGCCTCTAAAGTGTCCCGGGCGGCTGGCTCCGCAAAGCACCTCGCTAAGCTGCTCCACGTTCACCCAAGTATGGTAAGTAGCGGGGTACATCTGCTCATTAGTAGGGAAGAAAACATAATCCACTGTAAAGGCGGACAGCAATTCCAAATCCCTCTCTAAATCGCGGGGATAGCGGCTGAGATCTTCATTCGGCCCAAATTGCGAGGGATTCACAAAGATGGAAACCACCGTGATTCCGCACTGAATAATAGATTCGCGCACGAGGGAAAGATGCCCTTCATGCAGATAGCCCATGGTGGGAACAAAGCCTATTGTAGTGTCAGCAGGCCAGTTCCGGCTGATAGCTTGCATTTGGGCGATGGTATGAACGAGCTTCATTTAGATAATTCTGTCTATCTTATTATCGTCATCAAGCACCACTATTGTAGGCTTGTGGGTCTGCAATTCTGCTTCGTTCAGCATGCCATAGTTGATGATGATCACCTTATCGCCAATCTGAACCAAACGTGCGGCTGCACCATTGATGCTGATAGTTCCGCTGCCTTTTTCGCCAAGGATAATATAGGTGGAAAAGCGGTTGCCATTGGTGATATTGAAGATCTCCACTTTTTCGAACTCACGCATTCCGGCTTGTTCCAGAAGCGCTTCATCTATCTTGATGCTGCCATTATAGTTAATATCGCATTCAGTAACAGTTGCGCGATGCAGCTTGGATAATAGTACTTGCCTTAGCATTTTTATTGTCTCCAGTTTTGTGTTTTGTTGCCTTATATCATAGGCACAGCTTTTGTCAATAGATTTCCGTTAAAATCACGTCCCTATACTCTTTACTTTGTGAATATGAACTTGATTTTTCCTTGTTATTCTTTTCAATATTCGGTTAGTTGCTGAATCAAGTAACTTGCTCCGCTGCTGCCCTCAAGTCAATATTTCCGCACTCTTTGTACTCACTATATCCTCACTTGGGTTAGATCAACCTGAGGTCAGATAGCGCTAACCTATACCGAAGGCATCAAGGAAGGAGTTCCGGCGTCCTCGCAGGAAAAGCTATCCGGCGTCCTCGTCGGCACCCAGCAATAGCATTTCTCCCAATTCATTTTGCGATGTTCTCGTAGCCCAAAACGCCCATTTTTCCATCCGGCAGAAGCAGGTTTAGCACTTTTGGGTAGTTTCTTTGCAGTGCAAAAAGGTGCTTTGGATGGTAATCAGCAAAAAAAGTTTAAATTCTTTAGTTCAAGTCATGCAGCAATTTAGCGTGTTCTCGCCAGAGAATATCAGAGAATCTGAAAAAAAAGCCATTGACAAAATAACCGCTGCAATGAATATGACACAACCTGCTCGGCAAGGGCAGGGAAACATGATCTTTTAAACAGTTTATAGAGTGGAGAATAGAGAGAGAAATGCTCTTGTCAGTTCAATCATTTTAATTATGATGGAGAGTTTGATCCTGGCTCAGGACGAACGCTGGCGGCGTGGATTAGGCATGCAAGTCGAACGGTAGAGAATCTTCGGATTCTTGAGAGTGGCGAACGGGTGAGTAACACGTAGGTTATCTACCCTCAAATCGGGGACAACCCAGGGAAACTTGGGCTAAT
>JAVEUB010000218.1:0-5160 GCA_034005785.1 Cloacimonas sp. (SeqCode)
GTGTGCTCTTCCGATCTGTTTGGCAAGATGGAATAGTGGCTATTGCTGTTGTTCAGCTTACTTTTTTGCTTTGCCTGCAGCTTGGAGTAGTTGTATTCCACGTCAACCTGATCTTCCAGATTCTTTTGCTTGATGATGCGCGAGTACGAAACAGGCCGCAAGAACTGATCGTGACTAATGCGATAGACATTATCTAACTGAGGAAACAAAGAACTGGTTTTTAGAGAGTGAGTTTTTACCTCAATGCTGTTATTTACGGCATCTGTGCAGATGCTGATATATGATATCTTCATCCCCATAGCTTTGATGTAGTATTCGGCTGTAATAGCTTGCATGTTGCCTGCAAGAAAAAGCAGTAAAACTAAGAGGCTCTTCAGGATAAGTCTCCACCATGCAGTTTCAATTGAATTTGCTTGATGCTTTTTTCGTCGCTGTCCAAAATAGTAAATTCCAAGCGCTCGTCATAATGCAGATTTTCACCCACAGTAGGTACATGATTAAAATGTGCCAACAGGTATTCTGCCAGGTTGTCATAATCATCCACCGAGATATCGGCAGAAAACTCCTGATTGAAAAGCCTAACGCTATAGATTCCACTTAAGATGTAAGTATCATCATCAGTTTTAATTAATTCCGGAATTTCATCTTTATCATATTCATCCCTAATCTCACCCACGATCTCTTCCAAAATGTCTTCCAAAGAGATTATTCCGCTGGTTCCGCCATATTCATCCACAACTACTGCCACTTGCAGCTTCTTTTGTTTAAACTGATTTAGCAGGCTTTGCACTTTCATGTTTTCAGTAACGAACCAAACCGGCCGC
The DNA here is from genome assembly GCA_034005785.1 of Cloacimonas sp. (SeqCode). Classification (GTDB taxonomy): domain Bacteria; phylum Cloacimonadota; class Cloacimonadia; order Cloacimonadales; family Cloacimonadaceae; genus Cloacimonas. The sequence continues at coordinate 825 of JAVEUB010000218.1, forward strand.
AGGAACTCTTTGATGCTCTTCTTTTCCGGGTACAGCAGCAAGTCTTTCACGTATATTATGCCCACTATATCGTCAATCGTTTCTTGATAAACAGGAATACGAGAGTAGCCACTGGCAACAATTACATCCTTCAGTTCGTCCAAGCTTTGATTTTCTTCTATTGCAGTTATCTTCACCCGAGGTACATAAATTTCCTTTATTTCGGCCTCACGAAAACGAAACAATCCCACCAACATCCGCTTTTCATGCTCATCCAAGCCACGGCTACTGCTTTCTGATTGAATAAGGTTATGAAATTCCTCATGGGTAAAATGTGTATTGGTATGACGGTCTATCGCCTGTTTAGATGATATCAGCGTACTGAATTTCTCCAGAATCCACACCGGGATAAACAGCACAAATTGCACTATCATCAATGGGAAACTAATTATTCCGCTAAGTACATCAGCAGTGGATAAAGCAACCAATTTGGGAATAATCTCCCCAAAAAAGAGGATTAAAATAGTGGTTACGACAATCTGTAGGGTCAACAGCATAGAATTGCTAAGTCTGCCTGCACCCAGATCCAGAGCCAGCAACGTCCCGAAGGAAGAAATGGCAATGTTAACAAAAGTATTCCCCAAAAGCAAGGTTATCAAAAGATGCCTTGGCCTCTTGAGTAGTTTCAGAATCCTCTTTGCACTGCTACCTTCGCTGTTTTCCAACTTTTTCAGGTAAATCCTGGAAAGCGAGAATAAAGCTGTTTCCGACGAGGAAAAGAAGGCTGACAATGCAAACAGGAAGACTATTATAAACGCCTTACCGCCGTCCACTTATTTTTTCACCTTGTAGCTGTTTTAGATATATATTTTCTTTGTTTCTCATTTCTTCCGAATCCCTGCTGCGGACATGATCGTAGCCTACCAGATGCAGCAAGCCATGAATAAACACGAAGCGGAACTCATCATTAAAAGTTCTGTTACCCTTTTGTTTGACAAGCTGTTTTGTGTCAACAATTATATCGCAGAGGCGTATGGGCAGGTTAAGTCCTTCGTTCTCAATTTGTGATGTGCTGTTACTCTCTTTGGTTATGCTATCAACCCCAATCGTCATTCCTGCGGAGGAGGGAATCCAGCCCATTTCAATATCCTCACTCACAAAACTCAAGACGTCCGTTGTTTCATCTTTGCCCCGATAAACACGGTTCAATTTTTGCATTTCTTCGCTATCAACAATCTTCAGGCTTATCCTGTAATCGTGCAGAGGGTCTTCTTGCTCGCAGATTAGCCTGGCGATTTGCTGCAATTCACTTTCTGGAATGCCGATTTCCCCAATAAGCTCCAGATCAAACATTTTTCGGTGGTTCCGGATAGTCCAAACGCTTACGATAAATGCTCTCCAAAACGGGCAGGAAGGATTCTTTCACGATCTTCAAATCTTTAATCGTAAGGGGTGCCTCATCAAGTTGTTTGTTTGCCAGGAGGCGGTTTATCGTGTCATCAATAATCTTGGCAATATCCGCTTCGTTGGCTATATTTTTAGCTTTAGTGGTGGATTCCACGATATCGGCTATCATCACCAGAGCGGCTTCCTTGCTTTGGGGACGTGGACCCGGATACTGGTAGTTGCTTTTCATGGTATCGGGATCATCCTTACTTGCTTTATCCAAGAAATAGCGAATATAAGAATCTCCGTGATGTTGCATAATGATATCGATCACCGGTTGCGGGATTTTATACTTCCTGGCAAGGGCGATCCCTTCTGTTACATGGTTACGGATCAAACGAGCGCTTTCTGCGGGTTTCATATCATCATGGATATCCGAAGAATCCTCGTTATTTTCGGTAAATATCTCGGTGTTGATTATTTTTCCAATATCATGGTAATAGCTTCCTACTCTGGCTAAAAGCGGATTTGCCCCAATGGCTTCCGCTGCTCTTTCACATAAATTACCCACAATTAAACTGTGATGATAAGTTCCCACAGCCTCTGTAGCCAGCTTCTTAAGCAGCGGGTGATTAAAATCCAGTAATTCCAGCAAAGTTTGCTTTGTAGCACGGTTCCATTTGCGCTCATAATAGGGAACAATCAGCATTATGCCGCTGATACTTATTGAGGCAGACACCAATCCAAACCCCAAAGAGCGTAGCACACTAATCAGGGGATCGCTTTTGTACAAGGAAATGCTAACAATTACCATCATGGTAGATAGGGTTAAATAAATCCAGATCATCAGGTATTCGTGGTATGCGTTTTGCCTGCGGATCAGGATTAAACACATCAGAGTGGAGAGAATCAAAACTACAGGCGTATATGTTTCCCAGTTCAGAAAAGGGCTTATCACCAATAAGCTACAAATACTGTAGAGCACGCCATACTCAAAGCTAACCAGAATTGTTGCGGCGATAGCCATCATGGCAAAAGGGATTACCAGATTGTTGTAGCCCAAAACATGGTTACTGATAGTGGCAAACAGCACCAGCACCACAAAACCAAGATTCAACGGCAGAAAATCTGCCACCATGATTTTATCTTCTTTGCTCTGCACACCGAAGTAATGATTGGCCAAGCTTACCGCAATAAAGATAAAGAGCAGCAGTCCAAAAGTAAGTAGCATCTCCTGCATAGGTGATTTACTCACATTTCTGCTGCGATATGCCTCTTGCAGGGAATCCAGTTTGCGAATGTCGTCGGGGGAAACACGTGCGTTTTTGCGGACAATTACTTCATTTTGCAAAACAACGCCTTCGCTTTCAGGAACCATTCCTATACTGCGCTGGCTTAGTTCATTCAGCCTTTCTTCATTGATTGTGAGGTTAGGCTTTATCAATTGCGGGGCGAGTTCTTCTAAAAATGTCTTTGCTTCCGGGGTTTTGGCTATCAGTAATTTTACCGCCTCATCAGGAGATAGAAAGCGGGAAACATTCTCCATTTTCATGTTGTCGGTGCGAACAATCAACACACTATCGGGAGCAGGAAGTTCGTAGATCCCTTGGCGGTAAATTGCCGTCACATTTGCCCGCAATTCTTCGTAAACTCTATCTTGTTGCCTGGTATTGGAGCTAAAACTAAGTGCTTCAGGACTTAGCGTGTAGCCAGCTCTCTGCAATTCTGCTACTACCACTTGTAAATCGTCGGTGTTATTATTGGCAAACAACACAGCGAAGATGCCATCCAGCATGCTCATCGCTTCAAACATGGCTTCTTCGGATATGTCATAGGGCTTGCGCAAGATTGATAAAGCCTTTTCCCTGGCTGCAGACAGCTCTGTAGATGGCTTCATAATAGGGAAATCAAACGGTGCCAATACCTCTGCTTCCGAAACTTGACCAGCTTTTAGCCGAAATTCCGGATAATTGTACTTGCCTACGGCAAAGATCTGGTAAAGACCAACGATCACAAACGCCGTCAAGATGCTATAAATAATATGTTTTGAGTTCATGGAGGGAGTTTTTACAGAGTGGCAATGGATGTCAAGAGAATCTTAGCAGAACATATCCTCGTAACATTCTAAAGGCTTGGCAAACTCTTCTGGACGTACCCCCAGTTCGGTATTGGCAGCATCAATTCCGTATAATCGCAGGGCTTGGGGGCTATTACTTTCTCTCATCCCCCGGATAGCTGCTACCCTTGGAGCGATTTTGACTTAAAAATTTGCGTTAGAGAGTTATGAAAATAACGCCACAAACTTGCACCGCAAATTTTTGAGTTAAAACGCGGGCTACCCTGTAATAAGATATCTACCGAGCGCGGGCTACGCTGTAACAAGATAACTACCAAACGCGGGCTACGCTGCAACAAGATACTGTCAAACTGCTGATTACGGGTCATGTAAGCTATCGTGAGCTTTTGTTTTAACTCATAGTTTTGCCGAAAGCTGTTGTAATAATTGTAAATTGCAAATCGATGGTGGAGCTGATGGAACATGCGGCAAAACTATAAGTCAAAACAAACGTCTTGTTATTGCAATACAAAGCATCCTCCAACCACACAGCGTCCTAATGCTTAAACCCCAGCTCTTCCAAAGCAAAGGCATAGCTATCGGCATAGCTGGTCATGCTTTTTTTGCGGTCGGTGCTTCCGGTGTGGCCTTCATGGTAAAGCAGGCGAAAAACGATTGGTTTAGTGCCCAGGTTATTGCTGCGCAGTTTATTAGCCCATTTCAGGGCTTCCCAATAGCCCACCCGGGTATCGAACCAGGCGGCGCTGATAAGCATTTTGGGATACCTTGCAGGTTGCACATTATCGTAGGGGCTGTACTGTTTCATATAGTTAAAATCGGCTAAAATATTAGGATTTCCCCATTCTTCATACTCTTGCAAAGTTAGGGGCAAGCTGTCATCCAGCATGGTGTTCA
>JAVEUB010000219.1:0-5175 GCA_034005785.1 Cloacimonas sp. (SeqCode)
GTTGGTAATACCTACACCTTAAATCCTGTAACATCCGCTACCAATAACATTTATAAACTTGCGATTCCGGGTAGTAACAGTCAGTATCTTGTTTTTGAATACCGAAAACGTGGCAGCGATATCTTCGAGGCAGAACTACCAGGCTCTGGCTTGCTTATTTACCGGATCAACACAAATTATGAAGGCAATGCAGATGGCCCACCCGATGAAGTGTACATTTTCCGTCCCAATGGCAACACCACTGTGAACGGGCTGATTGCTGATGCAGCATTTAGCGCGAACGTGGGGCAAACACAGTTTAATGCCTACACCAATCCATCTGCTTTTTTGAGCAATGGCAATCCCATCCAGGTTAATATTAACAATATCTCCGCTGCTGGCGAGACGATCAGTTTTCAAGTTTCTGCTGCTACTGCTGCTTTGGCACCAGTAATTAGCTCCATTAGCCCCGTAAGTGGCTCTATTTTGGCAAATAACGATTTTGCGATGGTGGCAAATGTAAGCGCTCCCAATAGCTCTGTGTCCTTAGTGGATTTTTTGGTAGAAGGTGTGCTGGTGTCAGATTACGAGGCTCCATATACTGCAGTGATCAGCGGAGCTGGCTTAAGCCTGGGGCTACACACTATTGAAGTTACAGCCCATGCTGCAAACGGCATGCAGACAAGCAAAAGCACTACCGTTAACATTATTGATCCTGCTCTGCAAAACTGGTTCTCCTGGCTAAGTGATGATCCCATCTATGAAGAATATGGGCGAGGTGCTGTGCCTATCAAAGCTGCGGTAGATTTTGATTTGGGCACGCAATCATACCGAGTAAAAGGCCTTAAATACGCCATGCTACCAGATGCTTGGGGCGAAGCTGATTTCCCTGGCATGGTAACCGCCAAAATCAACCGCTTTGCTGGTGGTGCCATCACCGAAGAAACGCTTATAGACCTTGGCTATATCTACAATTTTGAATACGATCCTGATTATGTGTTTACTATTGCAGATACCACCCGCATCTCAGGACAGATTGCCGTTATTCTGGATCTGTACGATTACCAGAACATCCTCTTTGACAATAATGCCCCTTGCGGACACAGTTGGCTTTCCGAGCCAAACCGTACCTGGACAGATGCGCTGGGACGCGGAATAGTGGGAGCAGCAGCGATACAATTGCTACTGCAATCCCCCACTTCTGCTAATGCTGATGAGCTAATTCCTGCAAGTGGATTGCAGCTATTTAACCGGCCTAATCCTTTTGTCCACAGCACCACCATTAGCTATAGCAGCAAAGAACACACGCCAACCAAAATCACTATCTATAACCTTAAAGGGCAAGTAGTTAAAACACTTGTAAACGAAACGAAAGCCAGCGGGCAATATGAAACTACCTGGAATGGACATGATAGCAGCGATAATAAAGTAGCAAGCGGAGTGTATTATTACCGCTTGGAAGCTGGTGGAAAAACTAAAACAGCGAAGATGCTGTTGCTGCAGTAAGGTTGGTGGGGAGTGCTGGAGTGCTGGAGTGTGGGAGTGCTGGAGTGCTGGAGTGTGGGAGTGCTGAAGTGCTGAAGTGCTGGAGTGTGGGAGTGTGGGAGTGCTAGAGTGTGGGAGTGCTGGAGTGTGGGAGTCGTTGGTAGGTTACAAGGGTGCATTGCGTGTGCCCAAGGTTTAAAAGGTGTTCCTTGCTTGCTTGCATTGCCTTAGCATTGGCTATGCATTGTCCATGCCATCCACAATGGTAAGCCAATGCTAAGGCAATACAAGCAAAGAAGCGCGTAGGGGGGAATGCCTGCGTCTCGCTGGCAAGGCCTGTTGGCGTCTCGCCGACAGGCAAATGACTCCCGACGAGGATGTAGGAATACCTTTCCCGCGGGGATGCAGGAACTCCCACTAACTTTCGTAGCTCTAACCACCAATATCCAGTTTATTTTTTAAGATATCTGGATTATTTTCATACATCTTCTATTTCTCTATTTGATAGGCAATTAGTGCAGCACTAAAGAGAACATGAAATACTGATAAAGACGCTTAAATAATTCCTGAGCAGCACATTAACGATATCAAGTAAAAGCAAAGCAATATGTACCTGACGCCTAAGTTTTGCAAATTCATGCATTTTGCTCTTGACAATAATAACATGATCTCATATAAGAACCACAGAATGTCATAAAAACTCAAATAAACTCATGGTGGTTCAAGAAAGTAATGGCTGAAAGCATTATCAGAAGGGAAAAACACGACCTGTGCAACGAAACCCTAAAAAAGGGTGGTCGTTATGTCTGGTGAATTCTTAGGTATCTTCGAAAACTCTGTACATAAGCAGCGGGTAATTATTCCTGCGCCCTTCAAGAAGAAATTTTCGGAAGAGGCAGCACGCACTGTTATCGTTACTTTGGGGCCAAACGACACCATTGCCATTTACCCCATTGACAACTGGAATGCTACACTTGAACGCCTTAAAGCAGGTGATAATCGTGCCCGTCAGCTACGTACCCAACTTATAGATTTTGCCATGCTGGAGCAGGAATTGGAAGGACCGGGCAGAATAAGGATACACGATATGCTTTTGGATGAGGTCGCCATCACAGATAGCGTGATTATTAAAGGCGAAGGGCACTTTATTAGCCTGTGGAATCCCAAAGTTTACAACGCAGTGCGTGCTCAGAAACTTAGCCAGCATCGCACCCAATTCAGCTCGGAAGATTACCAACTGTGATTAAATTTCACACCCCCGTGATGGCAAAAGAGTGCATCCAGCTTTTAGATTTAAAAGCCGGATGTATATACGTTGATGCCACAACCGGAGGTGGAGGACACAGCCTTGAAATGCTGAAGGCTTGTCCTGACATAAAACTCTATTGTTTCGATCAGGATGCAGCAGCCCTGGCAGAAGCAGAAAAGAACTTCAACGCTACCCGTATGGCTGATAATAACACGCCTCACTTTGCTATGCCAGAACTGATTAAAGCTAATTTTTCCCGTTTACGCACCGAATTGGCATATCGTAAGATAAAAGGAATAGACGGAATTTTGTTTGATCTGGGAGTTTCATCGCACCAGTTAGATAACGCATCCAGGGGATTCAGCTTCGAAAAAGATGCTCCCCTGGACATGCGAATGGATACCAGCAGCGCTTACACAGCCTTTAACGCCGTTAACGAACTTAGTTCGCAGGAACTTACGCGCATCTTTAAAGACTACTCCGAAGAGCTTAATGCCAAACGTATCGCCAATGCCATAGAAAGCAGCCCGAAACCTATCAGCACTACCCGCGAACTGGCCAAAATTATTGAAAGCGTGGTAGGAACAGGCAGCAAAGAATCTTTGAAGAGCAAAGTGCGCATCTTTCAAGCCTTGCGCATACACGTGAATCGCGAACTTGAGTGTTTGCAAGATGCCCTGCAGGATGCGATAAATTTGCTTAATCCCGGAGGCCGCGTTGTGGTGCTCTCCTATCATTCTTTGGAAGATAGGATCGTGAAACAGGCATTTCGCATAGCTGCAGTAGGTTGCGTATGCCCACCGGCTGTATTTGCTTGCGTGTGCAATCATAAGCAACAGTTGCAAGTGCTTACAAAATCGCCGCTTACGGCAAGCGACGACGAACTGAAAAACAACAATCGCGCACGTAGCGCAAAACTGCGGGCTGCGGAAAAAATGGGGAAGGAAGCTGCGGCTTCCTATAGCAAGCGACCCAAACACCAACACGGAAAAATGGGGGAAAAATGAGAGGGAGACTTCTTATCTTAATAGCTCTCCTGGCGGGAGCAATATTCTTAAGTTTTTACAACAACAATCGCGTGGTGCAATTTACCCGCAAACTCTCTGATTTGGAAAAAACCTTCAATGCCGAGAAGAACATCAATACCGAGCTGCTGGTGGAGCTGGATGACCTGCGTAGTGGCAGGCATATTGCTTCTCTGGTGCGGGTGGAGATGAGTAATTTTATCCCTGATAAAGAAGCCGGGAAAATTATCTATGTGCACGAGCCATCTCCCAAGCAGGAGAAAGGGAGCTATTGCATCATAGACCTTATTTCTTCCAAGGCAGAGGCCAAAAACGTGCAGATACTGTTAGACTAACATGAAAAGACGCTTTTACTTCCTGCTGTTTCTTTTTGGGCTAATCTCGCTGGTGTGGACTGCTTATCTGTTCAGCATCCAGATGCTTGATCCGTTCAACTTTGCAGGAGCCAGAAGGATACGCTACATCCCCAAAAAAGAAATCCTTGTTCCCCGCAGAGGTGCAATCCTGGATGCCAAGGGAAATCTGTTGGTTAGCTCGGTAAGCTATTATCAGCTTGATATCGATCGCTTTGCAGTTGCCACTTGGGCAAAAAATAACAATAAAGATCTCGACGCCTCATTCGTTACCCTGGCGAAGGTTATTGCCAGCCACACCAGTTTAAGCGAAGAAAGTGTATTGAAACGCCTCAATTTGGGCAAGAAGAACACATCCATCCAGATCTCAAATAAGATCAGTGAAGCCGAACTGGACAAAATAATCCGCGATTTCAAGGCTAAAGACCTGCCGGGATTGATCCACAGCTTTGCCTCCATGAAGCGGATTTACTCCAAAGAAAAACTTGCAGCCCGCCTGATGGGATCGGTGCGTGAAGTTTCCGATGGCTACGATAGCGCTACAGACAGTAAATCGCTGTACAAACTTGCCGGAATTTGTGGTATAGAAGCTACCTATGATAGGCTGCTATCAGGAACTTACGGCTGGCGTGAAATTGTGCTGGATGCAAATCAACAGCGGGTTCCATACCCAGATTTACACGAAAAAAAGCCTGAAGATGGACAGAATATCTGGCTTACAATAGATGCCAATATCCAGGAAATCGTGGAAAATGCGCTGTACGAAGGCTTGGAAAAATATAGTGCCACAAATGCCGGAGCGGTGGTAATGGATCCTAATACCGGCAGAATTTTGGCTATGGCCGGTGTATCAAACGACGACAAAACTGACGATGCAGGTCTTGTACGCGTAAAATCTAACATACCTGTTAGCTTTATGTTCGAGCCAGGCTCGACGATGAAACCTTTAACCATGCTGCCGGCAATAGAAAACAAGCTGGTGCGCTCCAATGAACTTATCCCTTGTGGAAGATATCAGGCAGGACGAAGAGTGATCTCGGACACACATAACTATGGCCAATTGACCCCTCGAGATCGAAGAGCG
>JAVEUB010000220.1:0-5154 GCA_034005785.1 Cloacimonas sp. (SeqCode)
TCCACTTTATAAAGGTAAATCCCAAGAGTTAGCAACCTCTTTACTCGTTTATTTGCCCGTTCATAATCGCTTTAGCACTTCCAGAACTTGGTTCAAAATGTGCTAAAGCAGAGGACGGTTTATATCTCTGCTTTTTTCAAGAACCCCAAGCCCACAAGGGTAAACACCCCATTGGGTAGCCAGGCAGCCCAAACAGGTGGGATAACTCCATTATAGCCAAGGCTTTGGATAACTCTCACGACAATCAGATAGGCAAAGCAGACTACCAAGCCAAGCATGATAACCCAGCCTCTACCCTTGGAACGCACATTGGTAGTGGCAATTGGCATAAAGAAGAAGATTACGATTAGGTTCGTAAGCGGGAATGCCAGTTTCATGTGTAGATCAACAATTTCTTTTGCGGGATTATCTCCCAGCTTCTTGATCCGGCCTATGTATTCCTTCAGTTGCCAGAAATTGAGAGACATGGTTTTCTTTGAAATTCGAATAAAATCCTGAGGTTGCACATCCAGAATGCTCAAATTCGTTTCAGGGTAGTATTGATACATAACTTGCTGACCATTGCGGAACTGGCGTATCTCACAATCGTGGATGATCCACCTGCTGCCATTCCAATCTGCCGATGCTGCCGAAATATGCTCGATAACTTCCTTGGTTTTGTAGTCGATACGGGTTAAATCTATGATTTTCAAGTTGTTCTTGTAACCATCGAAAAAGCCGAAGTAGTAAAAATCGTTTGCTTTTCCCTGATAGTGAATGCGTGCTTTTAGCATCACGTCATCTGGTTGCTCACCTTTAATTTGCACGTTATATATGTATTCTTTCTTGGTTTCTGCCCAGGGTAGCAGATACTCACCCATTATCGCAATTCCAATACTTACCAGTAAACCAATGGCAAACAAGGGAAACATGGCTCGCTTGATACTAACCCCTGCAGCACGGATGGCAATACTTTCGTTGTGCTTGGACAGCGCATTCATCATGAACAATCCCGTTAACAAAACAGTTACAGGAGACGTAAGTACAATCAAATAGGGTAAACGCAGCAGGTAATACAGGGTAGCTTGCTGTGTTGAAGCTCCGTGGCTAACCAAACGAGGAAGGTTATCCACTACATCAATAACGATAAACACCACCGCGAAGGAAAAAAAGATAATTAGGTAAGTTCTTAGGAATTCACGGATTACATAGCGATCGAGAATACGCATTTGGCATTTCCTTATTTAGTGGACTAATTCGTCCGGTGGGGGTGTTTTATGTTGGCGTAAATGAGTTATTTTCCACATCAGGGTAGGCATATCAATCAAGCGTTTTTCTTTTATCGATGCCGAGATCAGGAAAAGCGACAGGATAAAGAACACGATATTGGATATCCACATTGCTACAAAGGGTGGTATGCCGCCTTTGTCTGCAAGTTGTTCCCCGCCATTAAGGGCGATGTAATAAACCAGAAAAATAACGGAAGAAACCGAGAAAGCCATCCCGATTCCGCTGGTACGTGTCATTAAACCAAGGGGTACACCCACCATAACAAATATAATGATGGCAAAGGAGATAGCAAACTTCTTGTGGAATTCCACCTGCAAAGAGCGAATAATTTCTATTAGTTCCGTAACGCGGTCTTTAGCCATTTGTTGCATTGATTGCAGACGGCGCACTTCCACATTCTGGCTGTAGCTTTGGGGTGCCATTTTTGCCACACTAAGGCGTTGTTCCAAGTTCGCCACTTCCTGGTTTTTTTGTGCCAGCTCTTGTTTATTGCTTTTCAGCGAGGCAACCAGCTGCACAACAGTCATTTCCCTATCCGAGCGATATCCTGTCTCAAAGAAATCCATATTATTGCCAAGATTGCGGATGTTAATTACATAGCGGCTAAACTTAGTACGCTGATACTTGCCTGGTTCTTTTTCGTTACGTTCGTGCATTTCTCCGTTGTTAAGAGCAATTTGCAGGCTGTTGCCATTATCCATTTGGGTTACATTGCCTGTGGTGGCAAACACTGTGCGCGGAAAGCGTGATTGACTGCGGTCGTAGATTAGCACATCGGTTAACAGCGAATCGTTATTGCCTTTGGCGAATATTGTGTAGTCCATAAAATTGGTAAATTCATTCTCTTTAATGATGGTCATCGGTTTGTAATAAGCTATTTTAAGCATCAAATTCTTCAGTTTATGGTTCGTATCGGGCAGGAACCAGTGGTTGAAATACACCATCAAACCGCATAGCAATATCGCAGTAGCCAAAAGTGGCCCCAGCATACGATATACATTTACGCCGCTGGATTTTATGGCGATAATTTCCCTATCTACACTCATGCGTCCAAAAGCCAGAATGGTAGCCACCAAAACTGCCATGGGTATGGATAAAGCCAGAATATAGGGCAAGGAAAGGGCAAACACTTCAACTACAGTTTGCATGGGTAGTTTCTTTTCGATAATCAGATTCAGCAGATCAATAATTCTATCTATCAGCATCACGAAAGTTACCACCATCATCGAAATGAAGAAGGGGGAGATGTGCTCCTTCAGGATATAGCTTTTCAGGATTTTCATGTTAAGCCTATCATAGCCAGCAGCTCTGCTTCGGAAACTATTTGCACGGTGCCCAGTTTTCTTGCTTTATCCAGCTTTGAACCGGCATTTTCGCCTACTACGAGGTGGGTAAGCTGTTTATTTACACTTCCAAGTATCTTACCGCCATGGCTACTGATGATAGCCTCCATATCCTTGCGTCCATAGCTTGGTAAGGTGCCAGTAATTAGAAAGCTGAAGCCAGCAAGAGCGGTTGATTCTTGCTCTTTCTTATAGCTAAAGTGTAGTCCTGCCAGCTTAAGAGCATCGACAAGAGCTAAGTTTGTGGGTTGCATAAAAAAGCTGATGATAGATTCTGCGACGATTTCACCGATATCGGGAACACTAAGCAGGCTTGTCCGATCTGCAGCAAGCAAGGCTTCCACAGAGCCAAAGTGCTCTGCCAGGCTTTTTGCCGTGATCGTGCCAACATGCCTGATACCGAGCGCAAACAGCACTCTATCGAAGTTCTTAGCAGTGGAATTCTCCACCGAGTGTTTGAGGTTTTCTGCCGATTTTTGCCCTAAGCGGTCCATAGTGGCTACACGCTCATAATCCAGCCGATAGATATCAGGGATGGTGGTAATCAGCTTTTCTTCCACAAAGCGGGAAATCAGGCTTTCACCCAAACCACTGATATCCATAGCGTCACGGGAGGCAAAATGCTCTATCTTGCGTAAAATCTGTGCAGGGCAAATGGAATTGGCACAATAAGTTATGCTGCCATCTTCGTCGCGCATCAAAGGGCTGTAGCACACCGGGCATGTATCCGGAAAGCTTACAGGCTCTGCATTGGGAAGGCGTTTGGACGCATCAACGGCTAAAATCTTGGGGATAATCTCACCACTTTTCACAATGCGTACTGTATCACCCACGCGCAAATCAAGACGGGCAATTTCATCCGCATTATGCAAGGTGGCACGGGAAACGGTGCTTCCTGAGATGAACACCGGCTTTAAGTTTGCCACGGGTGTAACCGCACCGGTGCGGCCAACCTGAAAACTAAGGCTTTCCACCTGTGTTTCTTTTTCTTCCGGTTTAAATTTGTAAGCAACTGCCCATTTGGGGCTTTTACCTGGGTAGCCAAGCCTTTTTTGCTGCTCCAGATCATTTAGTTTAATCACTATGCCATCAATATCGAAAGGCAGCTTGTAGCGCTGAGATTCCATGTTTACACAAAAGTTCTCCACCTGCAAGTAAGTATTGCACAAAGCTCTTTGGCTGGTGGGAAAGCCTTGAGCTTGCAAAAAATCCAGCACTTCACTCTGGGTATTGATCGTTTTAAGTTCTCCCACAGCTTGCGTTAAAGGCGCTTCATAGTAACCAAGGCTGTAAAATATTGCCCGCAGATGGCGCGATTTCAGCTCTTCCTGGTTTTTTAGCTTGATAGAGCCAGCAGCGGCATTTCGGGGATTGGCAAAGGTTTTAGTTTCCGCTTCTCTACGCTGTTCATTAAGCGCCAGAAAATCCGCAAGCGGAATGTAAATCTCGCCACGGATCTCAATTTTGCCTTTGTAAGAAATTTCATGCGGGATTTCGGGCAGCAGCCTGAAGTTGGAACTAACGTCTTCACCTTCCAACCCGTCTCCACGAGTGCTGGCATAGCTTAGCTTTCCACCCTCAAAGAGCAGGTTTATGCCAAAGCCATCGATCTTAAGTTCTGCACAAAATTGGCTGTTATCACCTGCTTCCTGTTTCATTTTAAGGATAAACGTGTTCACTTCTTCCAAGCTATAAGCGTTATCCAAACTTGCCATACGCAGAAGATGGGGGATCACTTTTGCTCCGGTACTGAGGTCATTACCCACTTTCTGTGTAGGGGAATCGGGATCTGGCTCTGCATTAATCTCTGCTTCAATATCCTTAAGTCTTTTTGCCAGTAGATCATAGTCGTAATCGCTAATCTCTGGATTGGCAAATTCGTAATACAGCAGGTTATGGCGTTCAATTTCCGCCTTTAGTTTGTTTATCTCTTGCAGTAAAGTTTCTTTATTCATAGCGTATATAAATCTGGTCTTCTATCGTTAAAGGCATCGTTACGTTCACTAATGCTTTTATTTAGTGCATGTTGTGGGTCGATCTCCACAGTGGCAATCCCTTCATCAGCTATCTCCAGACTGGCAAGAACGTCGCCTTTTATGCTCAAAATCTGGCTACAGCCTGTAAAAGTTTCTGCTAAATCGCCATTTACTTCGGTGCCGATTCTATTCGCTGTAATGCTGAACACCCTGTTTTCCAGGCTGCGCACCTTCATTGCTTGTTGGCACCAGGGCAGCACGAGGTTCGAGGGATGGCAAATGATCTGTGCTCCTTGCAGCGCAAGACTCCTTGTTGCTTCCGGAAACTGCCAATCGAAGCAAATCATCATGCCTATTTTAATGCCGTTTTTGGCATTACATACTTCAAAAGGAGCGTCTCCGGGTTGAAAGAATAGCTTTTCACGGTTAAACAGATGTATTTTGCGGTAAACAAAGTAGCTGCCATCAGGGTTTATCAGCGCACAGGAGTTGTAAAAGGCGTGCTGGGGTGTTGGAAAGTTGGAAGGTTGGAAGGTTGGAGGGATGGAAGGTTGGAGGGATGGAAG
>JAVEUB010000221.1:0-5148 GCA_034005785.1 Cloacimonas sp. (SeqCode)
CTTGTTTTTCTTCAGGAGTTTGTGGAACAAAAATATAAGTCAAACACGCTCCAAGGGTGGTTCCTCCAAACGAGCGAATTTGACTTAAATATTTGCCTACACAAGATACGAAACAAACAGTAATCACTTTGGCAGCAAATATTTGAGTTAAAACGCGGGCTACGGGGTAACTTAAGTTTGGTTCTGCAAAATTCCCGGTAGCGTAATCCACGGTTTAACTCATATTTTTGTTGGTGAAGATATCTTGTTTTTCTTCAGGAGTTTGTGGAACAAAAATATAAGTCAAACGCGCTCCAAGGGTGGCTCACAATTCCCTCGCTACATATTTGTTGAAAACTATCAACAACTTTCCGAAAGAAGTCCAAACAAAGCTAATTCTGGTAATTTCTGCTTGACAATATGTCCATAGTCTCTCATAATATCATTGAGATTAAACTTCAAGGAGACTATCATGAAAAAGCTCGCCTTTATACTTTGTGTTATGCTATTGCCCTTGTTGCTGTTAGCATCTGCAAACAGCTATCGGGATTACCTGCGTGGGATTCAGTTACCAACTGTAAACAGCAGGGGATTTCGGATTGATAATTCTATTGGCTATACCAATGAAATGGGTACCTGGTTAGAAGAATCTAAAACCGTTTTCCACTATAGCTCTGCCAATAGCTGGGTTGATTCTTTAACTTCTTATCAATACAACACTGATACAAGTGCCTGGGAAGAATTTATGACCGTAACCTACGTGCATGACAGTTACGGCAGAGTATCCAGCGCAGAAGTATCTATCTCTATGATGGGGATGACATTCCCAGTGATGAACACAATTGCCTTGTATGACAGCCAACATCGGCTGATACACTATTATATGAATTCGTTGGATTTCGAAACGGGTTTATTGATTCCAATTAGCAGAATGCACTTCTCGTATTCAGCTACAAACTTTAGCTCTATTTACACATGGGAATACGATTCTGAACTTGGAGTACCTGTATATGATAAGACAAGCTTAAGCTTTGATGCACAGGGCAGAGCAATAGAAACCATTAGCCAGACCTCTCCCGATTCACTTACCTGGGTTAATGATTCTCGGGATGAAACCACCTACCATCCCCATGATACAAGCAATGCAGCCACTATGATAGAATATTTTTCGGCTATACTCCCGGCTGCATTCTTTTCGATGGGCGAATATAATATACTGGGAATGCCAGCCACCGAAACTAGCTCTAATTGGAATGGAACCGGCTGGGTACAATCCGATCGCACAGTTTATACCTATAGTACTAACGATAAAGTAGTTAACACGCAAGAGGATTACTGGATTGACTCCTGGATGCCTTCTAACAAAACTACGTGGAGCTACGATTCTAATGGGAATTACTCCGAGATATTGGAGCAGTCTTACAGTACCGATACCTGGGTCAATTCATACAAAACCGTTTATGCCTGGGAACAATCCAGCGACGCTGATGACCAAAATACACCCGCAGCCAACAGCCTGGCTTTGCTTGCTTATCCTATGCCCTTCAATGGCAGCCTTACACTTAAACCCACGAGCACTAAAGCAGGAATGGTGAAAATCGAGATTTACAATGTGAAAGGCCAATTGCTAAATAGCTTGGCTACCCTCCCCGGACAAAGCATCGAGTGGAATGGACTGGATAACAAAGGGCAGAAAACCGGTAGCGGTATATACTTTGTAAAAGCAAACCAGAACGGTAATACCACTACTACCCGCGCAATAAAACTAAAATAGAGTGTTGTTTAGGACGCCGTTCCAGCTACACCCATAACAATAATTAGAGCCCCGGTTTCTTATGCCGGGGCTTAATTATTCTACTTGTTAACCATTGAACTCATTAGCAGCAACGGCGTGCTGCTCTACGCTCAGCGCAGCTTAATTCTTAATTACGCAGGAACAGCCTCCTGCGCTACATCCCCGCAGTTGAAGCTAGCGTAACCAGCGCCATTATAGCTTCAAAAATAACTCCGTAATCGCTATCCGAAAATTCCACAGTGCGTCCGTCCAGGCGTTTTGTATAGGGCATCAAGCAGGCAACATCGGTCATGGCAGTAGAGTGAAATTCTATTTTTAAGGTAATCGGCTGCGTAAAGGTATATAGCTGTATTTTGGCTTTTCCCAGACTGCTCTGTACAGCCTGCTCCAGCTGTTGTTGCACAAGCAAGGGAGAATAGTTCTTTGCTGCGAACTTGGCTACAGCCTCTTTCGTGCACACAAATTCCAGCCAGGGCATAACCGGCAACATCTCTGCTTGCAAAGCTTTATCGCCACTTATCAAAGCTACGGGTACACCCTGGTAACCAGCGTAAGCTGCATTTATTAGTGCTTCGTTCATCCGGATCTCGTTTATCCAGATTTTATGTATCCGGCTGTTGGAATATGTATGATCCATATTGGCTTGCATGGCACCTGTTCCAGCGTGATAACCAAGCAAAAACACTTGTGAGTATGCATTGGAAAAGCCTGGCATCATATAGGCAGGGCGCGGACCTCCGCTTATCAGCGAAATGCGGGGATCCAACGCGCAGATACTGAAATCCAGATTATCACCAGCGGAGTGTGAATCAGCTATCACAATTTCGTCGATATCATTATTTTGTTTACTGTTTAAAATCGCGTTGATGGCGTCTTGCACATGAGCTTGCATATTGCGGCGCACCGCAGCACGATCTGTCTTTTCCTGATCCCAGTTAAAGGTTCCGGGCATTCCTTCCATGTCGATAGAAATGTAAATTTTCATATTAGCTCCTTGGCTATAGCCGCGCCTACGCGCACATTGTTTTCCAGCAAAGCCAGATTGGTAGTTACAGATTGCCCCTCGGTGGATTTAGCCAGAAATGATAGCAGGAATGGGGTTAGTGCCTTGCCATTTATACCCATTTCCGTGGCTGTACAAATTGCCTTATCAATATGCTTGGATATAATCTTGTGGGGGATTTCGTCCTTTGTAGGCACAGGATTTGCCAGAATCATCCCGCTTGGCTTGGGGTCAAGGCGCAGCATGGTTTCATAAATTTCTGCCACTTGCTTGGCACTATCTACGCTGTCTATCTTGAAACCCGAGGAGTGGGAATAAAATGCGGGGAAATCATCCGTTTGCCAGCCTAGAATGGGCACACCACTGCTTTCCAGATACTCCAGCGTGGCGGGGATATCCAGTATTGCTTTACATCCTGCAGAAACAACAATTACCGGGATTTCTGCCAACGCTTTTAGATCGTTGGAGATATCCAAAGTCTGGTTCCAGCCTCTGTGCACACCTCCAATTCCACCAGTGGCAAATACTTTTAAGCCTGCTTGATGGGCAAGCAGCATCGTGGCAGAAACAGTTGTACCGCCAGAAAGCCCCTTCACAATAGCCATAGGGATTTCCCGACGTCCAAATTTATGCAGTTTCTCACCGTCATTCATTTTTCGCTTCAAATTGGCAATATCGGCCTTATCCATACCAATATGCGCAATCCCATCCAGAATGATGATTGTGGCAGGTTCTGCTCCGTTTTCGCGGCAAAGCTCTTCCAGAGTAGCTAATACTTCAAAATTGCGTGGGTAAGGTAAGCCATGGGTAAGCACGGTAGATTCCATTGCCAGGATGGCACGGCACTCCACCAACGCCTTTTGTACCCTACTCGCAAGCTTTATGGGTAGAAAATGTGTTGTCATACTATAATACCTATCTTTATTCAGCCAGTCCCGTGAATAAGGAGGGATATTAGCTATCGTTTGACGATGATTGTTTCTGTTGGGTCTGTGTGTTCCTCTGGGATGATTCGTACTTCCACCGGAATAACACCTGCTGCCAACATACCTATTTCTTTGGCTGCGCAGAAAGAGAGGTCAAGGTCTCTGCCTCGGGTGAAAGGACCGCGATCGTTAACACGAACGGTAACGGATTGGCCGGTCTTAGGATTTGTTACATTAAGGAGGGTTTGAAAGGGGAGGGTTTTGTGGGCGCAAGTTAGGGCTTGGCTGTCATAGCGTTCGCCACTGGCGGTTTTATTACCATGGAAACGCTTGGAATAATAGGTAGCGACCATTGTTTCGCCTGGTGGTGCCCCGGGTGGCTCTTGGGTGTGAAGCGAGTCTATTACCATTTCGCTTTGCGAGGTGGGAATAAAATCACTGTTTTGCCCTGCTACTGATTCTGCGATTATCGGGGCTATAAATAATAGCTGAAATCCCAGGAAAGTGGCAAGCAGTTTTTTCTTCTGTTTCTTCATAAATTTCCTTTGATTAAGTGAGGTGACACTGTTTTCCACCGCCACTTTTGTCAAGAAAAATCTCGCCAAAAAGTGGTTTAATGGCTGTGGGGCAAGAGGTTAAAGTACTGGCGAGAAGAGGTGCTGGAGTACTGATGTGTAGGCAATGTTTAACTTACAACTCGCTCAATTTGTCACCGCCCTTGGAGCGTGTTTGACTTATAGTTTTGCCGTAGGTACTATCAGCTCCAACATCAACTCACTATCTACAATTGTCACACCAGCTTGCGGCAAAACTATGAGTTAAACCGTGGATTACATTATTACGTAAGATAGCCCGTTATCCTGTTACCCGTAGCCCGCGTTTTAACTCAAACTATTGCTTTTCAACGCATAAGCTAATAGTTGGAGGACGCTGCTCGCAATAGTTTAAGTCAAAATCGCTCATGTGTACATAACACCACCCTTGGAGCGTGTTTGACTTATATTTTTGCACCACATACTTTAATAAGTAAACAGTATATCTTCGGCAGCAAAAATATGAGTTAAACCGCGGATTGCATATTAGCGTAACCCGCGCTTTTTGCTAAGTAGCATTGCCCGCGTTTTAACTCAAAAATCTGCTACTAAAGTTAGTGGAGTTCTCTTCATTGCTCTCCTATGCAGACTTTTAAGTCAAATTCGCTCCAGAGGGTGGTTCAACCTTCCCACCCTCTACCCTTACCATAGGCTCAAATACCTGAATAATCAAGAAAGCAGGCATCCCCCCAATTTTTTTGTCATGTCCGTTCTATCATTGTCATTTCTGCGGAGGAGCTTTTGTGAAAACGTTTTGTCATTCCTGCGGAGGAGCTTGTGTGAAAACTCTTGTCATACCCGCGGAGGCGGGTATCCAGCCCATTTACAAGTTCTGTAAGAACGGAAGATAAT